>NZ_CP084035.1:85000-87500 GCF_025809295.1 Bacillus sp. 41-22 | reverse complement strand
CTGAAAATTGGAGCGGAAGACGGGATTCGAACCCGCGACCCCAACCTTGGCAAGGTTGTATTCTACCACTGAACTACTTCCGCAAGACATGTTTGAGTTATTTCATTAAAAGTGCGGGTGAAGGGAGTCGAACCCCCACGCCAAAGGCGCTAGATCCTAAGTCTAGTGCGTCTGCCAATTCCGCCACACCCGCATATTTCATTAAAATGGTGAGCCATGAAGGATTCGAACCTTCGACCCTCTGATTAAAAGTCAGATGCTCTACCAACTGAGCTAATGGCTCGTACAATTAAAAACTGGTGCCGACTAGAGGACTTGAACCCCCAACCTACTGATTACAAGTCAGTTGCTCTACCAATTGAGCTAAGTCGGCTAAATGGTGGAGGATGACGGGATCGAACCGCCGACCCCCTGCTTGTAAGGCAGGTGCTCTCCCAGCTGAGCTAATCCTCCGAATTGCCTGGCAACGTCCTACTCTCACAGGGACAAGGTCCCAACTACCATCGGCGCTAGAGAGCTTAACTTCCGTGTTCGGTATGGGAACGGGTGTGGCCTCTCTGCCATCATTACCAGACTATATTCATTTAAGACAAGAATTATTATAACTCATTAACTTTTGAAAGTCAACAAGTTTTTTATATTCTTTCAAAACTAGATAACATTGCTTCATATTATATGGTTAAGTCCTCGATCTATTAGTATTCGTCAGCTCCACATGTCACCATGCTTCCACCTCGAACCTATCAACCTGATCATCTTTCAGGGATCTTACTAGCTTACGCTATGGGAAATCTCATCTTGAGGGGGGCTTCATGCTTAGATGCTTTCAGCACTTATCCCTTCCGCACATAGCTACCCAGCTATGCCCTTGGCAGAACAACTGGTACACCAGCGGTGCGTCCATCCCGGTCCTCTCGTACTAAGGACAGCTCCTCTCAAATTTCCTGCGCCCACGACGGATAGGGACCGAACTGTCTCACGACGTTCTGAACCCAGCTCGCGTACCGCTTTAATGGGCGAACAGCCCAACCCTTGGGACCGACTACAGCCCCAGGATGCGATGAGCCGACATCGAGGTGCCAAACCTCCCCGTCGATGTGGACTCTTGGGGGAGATAAGCCTGTTATCCCCGGGGTAGCTTTTATCCGTTGAGCGATGGCCCTTCCATGCGGAACCACCGGATCACTAAGCCCGACTTTCGTCCCTGCTCGACTTGTAGGTCTCGCAGTCAAGCTCCCTTATGCCTTTGCACTCTACGAATGATTTCCAACCATTCTGAGGGAACCTTTGGGCGCCTCCGTTACACTTTAGGAGGCGACCGCCCCAGTCAAACTGCCCACCTGACACTGTCTCCCGGGTCGATAAGACCCGTAGGTTAGAATTTCAATACAGTCAGGGCGGTATCCCACCAGCGCCTCCACCGAAGCTAGCGCTCCGGTTTCAATGGCTCCCGCCTATCCTGTACAAACTGTACCAAAATTCAATATCAGGCTACAGTAAAGCTCCACGGGGTCTTTCCGTCCTGTCGCGGGTAACCTGCATCTTCACAGGTACTATAATTTCACCGAGTCTCTGGTTGAGACAGTGCCCAAATCGTTACACCTTTCGTGCGGGTCGGAACTTACCCGACAAGGAATTTCGCTACCTTAGGACCGTTATAGTTACGGCCGCCGTTTACTGGGGCTTCAGTTCAGAGCTTCGCTTACGCTAACCCCTCTCCTTAACCTTCCAGCACCGGGCAGGTGTCAGCCCCTATACTTCGCCTTACGGCTTCGCAGAGACCTGTGTTTTTGCTAAACAGTCGCTTGGGCCTATTCACTGCGGCTTTCCGTTAAGAAAGCACCCCTTCTCCCGAAGTTACGGGGTCATTTTGCCGAGTTCCTTAACCAGAGTTCTCTCGCACACCTTAGGATTCTCTCCTCGCCTACCTGTGTCGGTTTGCGGTACAGGCACCTTTTATCTCGCTAGAAGCTTTTCTTGGCAGCGGGGAATCAAAGACTTCGCTCCATAAGGAGCTTCCCCATCACAGCTCAGCCTTCACGATAAGCGGATTTGCCTACTTATCAGCCTAACTGCTTGGACGTGCACAACCAATCGCACGCTTCTTCTATCCTTCTGCGTCCCTCCATTGCTCAAACGATAAAGAGGTGGTACAGGAATATCAACCTGTTGTCCATCGCCTACGCCTGTCGGCCTCGGCTTAGGTCCTGACTAACCCTGAGCGGACGAGCCTTCCTCAGGAAACCTTAGGCATTCGGTGGACGGGATTCTCACCCGTCTTTCGCTACTCATACCGGCATTCTCACTTCTAAGCGCTCCACCAGTCCTTCCGGTCTGACTTCACTGCACTTAGAACGCTCCCCTACCACTGATACCATTGGTATCAATTCGCAGCTTCGGTGGTGTATTTAGCCCCGGTACATTTTCGGCGCAGAGTCACTCGACTAGTGAGCTATTACGCACTCTTTAAATGGTGGCTGCTTCTGAGCCAACATCCTAG
>NZ_CP084035.1:12500-80000 GCF_025809295.1 Bacillus sp. 41-22 | reverse complement strand
GCATGCTTTCTCATCTCTCTTACGGCAACATTTTCGTTCTTTAAATCGATAAGACGATCTAGATGCAACATACATACATCAATTTTCTCACGCACTGTTGGTTCCGGCATTAACTCACCTGTCTCTAAATACTTTACCGTACGATAAATCATCCACGGATCTCCAAGAGCAGCGCGACCAATCATAACACCATCTACACCAATTTCATCAAGCATACGCTTTGCATCTTGTGGTGTTTCGACATCACCATTTCCGATAACCGGAATATTTACAGCCTGCTTTACTTGTTTAATAATATTCCAATCCGCTTTACCTTCATACATTTGCACTCGTGTACGCCCATGAACCGCTATCGCTTGTCCACCAGCACGCTCAACAGCTCTAGCATTTTCTATTGCGAAAATATGTTCTTCATCCCAACCAATACGCATTTTAACTGTAACTGGCTTTTCAACAGCATCTACAACCGCCGCTACCATCTCATATATTTTATTTGGGTCTAAAAGCCACTTTGCTCCTGCATCACACTTAGTGATTTTCGGTACTGGGCACCCCATATTAATATCAATAATGTCTGCTGTCGTATATTTATCTACGTATTTCGCAGCATCTACAAGAGTTTCTTTCTCTCCACCAAAAATTTGTAAACTTAATGGCTTTTCTCTCTCATCGATATATAACATATCTAATGTTCTTTTGTTATTAAGTAATATTGCCTTATCACTTACCATTTCAGCACAAACTAAACCTGCACCAAATTCTTTTACCGTCAAACGGAATGCAGAGTTACACACTCCCGCCATCGGTGCTAGTACAACTGGATTTTTCATCTCAATATTTGCAATCTTTAACACCCGACTTACTCCTTCCTTTACGGTCACTTTGGCATCAATTCGTCTATTGAAACGTTTAATGTTTTAGCGACTTCTACTACAAAATCTTGGGAAGGTGATCTATTGCCCCTCTCAACTTCACCTAAAACCGATACAGATACCCCTAATTCTTTCGCAAAACCTTCTTGCGTATAGCCTTTTAGCTTTCGAAAAGCACGAATGCGTCTTCCCCATTTTTCTGCTTCCATACCGTTACTCCCTCTCGCCTTTTCATTTCTTCTACTTGTGAACGTGAAATATTTTGTTTTATATCTTGATTAATCTCTAACAACGGAACGATAACAAAAGCTCTTTCGAACATCCGCGGATGCGGAACAATCAGATTCTCTGCTTCAATATTTTCTTGATTATATAGTAAAATGTCAAGGTCGATGGTCCTCGGGCCCCATCTAATTTCCCTTTTTCTTCCTAGGTCATTCTCTACCTTTTGTGTTACTTTCAATAATTCTTGCGGTGATAAATTGGTAGAAATTTTTATAACTAAATTTAAAAAGCAATTTTGGTCAGTATAGCCAACCGGATCAGTTTCATATACAGACGAAACATCATCAACTTGGATATGCTGGTTTTTATTTAAAAACTGAATTGCTTCAGTTAAATAAGTATAACGCTCCCCAATATTGGAACCTAATGCAATGTACGCTATATTATTCATGGACGTTCTCTCGTAATTTCTACCGCTACAGCACGATAATGTCCCGGTATCGGCGGATCCGGTTTAATTACCTTAATTGTACACTGTGAAATACTCTCATATTGTTTCAATATATCTGTAGCGATATTTTCAGCAATACTCTCTACAAGCTTATACGTTCTATCTTCAACCACTTTTCTACATAGTTCGAAAAGCTCCCCGTAATTGACAGAATACTCTAAGTCGTCGCTTTCTCCTGCACGTTTTAAATCCAACTCCACCGTTAAATCCACTTTAAATCTCTGACCCAATTTATTTTCTTCTGGGAATACACCATGATAACCGTAAAACTCCATATCATGGATATAAATTTTATCCAATTACTTTGCCCCCTTACCAATCATCGCGTCCATCATCTTAGCCATACGCGCCATTTCTTTCACATCATGAACACGGATAAACTCACAGCCCTTTTCAATACCAAGACAAACGGTAGCTCCCGTTCCTTCAAGACGTTCCTCCACTGGCAAATCTAACACATGGCCAATAAAGGACTTTCTTGAAGTACCTAAGAGAACTGGGTAACCCAGTACATTTAACTGTTCTAAATTGCGCATCGCTTCTAAATTTTGCTCAGGTGTTTTCGCAAAACCGATACCTGGGTCTAAAATAATATTCTCATCTCGCACACCAGCATCTTTAGCAATTTTAATACTTTCATACAAATCAGCAATCATATCGGCCATTAAATTGCGGTAATTCATATTATCTCGGTTATGCATTAAGATAATGGGCACATCATAATAGGCTGCAACTTCAGCAATCCTCGGTTCCACCTTCGCTCCCCAAATATCATTAATAATATGAGCACCAGCTTCAATCGCTTGTTTCGCAACCTCAGCTTTATACGTATCAATAGAAATAGGTAGCTTTACTTCTTTTGACACTGCCTGAATCATTGGAACAACTCGCTTTATTTCCTCTTCTACTGAAACTTTAGCGAAACCCGGGCGGGTAGATTCGCCGCCAATATCAATAATATGGGCACCTTCACTTTTCATTTCTTTCGCATGTCGCACCGCAGCATCTACTTCGTTGTAACTCCCACCATCAGAAAATGAATCTGGCGTTACATTTAAAATCCCCATAATTAATGTCTTTTCATTTAAGTTCAATGTATATTCGCCGCAGCGCAAATCATAATCCCACTTCAAACTACACATCTCCTCTTCGCAATTCATTTCTGCTCCACAATCTCTCTCTCTGCACTCCATAAAGATCCATAAGTCTTTTTGTAACCACTCCCACTTTACCCGGGAAATCTTTCTCCTCTATACGATAAAGAGGGACAATCTCTTGAATAGAGTTCGTTACGAACACTTCATCCGCTGAAAGCAATTCATCTTTTGTAAAGAAACCTTCCTTTACTTCTATATCTAGCTCTTCAGCAGCCTTTATAATAAACGCACGAGTGATTCCGTTTAAAATCCCTGTTTCTAATGAAGGAGTATATAAAATATCTCCTTTAACAAAAAAGAGATTCGAAACAATACCCTCTGCAACATAACCTGTTTCGGTAAGAAAAATACCTTCCTTATTCACAACATTTCCAATTTCGCGTTTCCCTAAAATATTATTTAAATAATGATGGGACTTCAAGCGAAATGCACCCTCTGGTGTATTTCTCACTTGCTTTAAAATAACTCCTTCTTTTTCCACTACATTCCCTGGAGATGCTAAAGGTTTTATAAAAACAATAACAGACGGTTCTTCATATACTTCCGTTTGTAATCCTATTTCATCTATACCCGCCGATACATTTAAGCGCACATATGCATGCTTTAACCCATTCTTAACAAGTAGATTCTTTAAAATAAGCATCACTTCATCTTTTGTCATTGTCCATTTGATTTGCAATATATCTAGCGCATCCATTAAGCGTTCATAATGATCATCCAATAAAAAGGGATGACCATTATAAATACGAAATGTCTCAAAAACCCCAAGTCCATATAGGTAACCGTGGTCATAAGGAGAAATTTTCGCTTCACTCGCTTCTACATACGCGCCATTTACGTAAATTAACACGATGTCACACTTGG
Source organism: Bacillus sp. 41-22 (assembly GCF_025809295.1). Lineage (NCBI taxonomy): Bacteria > Bacillati > Bacillota > Bacilli > Caryophanales > Bacillaceae > Bacillus > Bacillus sp. 41-22. Next base: position 76,371 of record NZ_CP084035.1, on the reverse strand, counting down.
GCTATATTTGCGAATGAAATTCTGTAGCAACTCTTTCCCATGAGAAGTCATAATAGATTCCGGATGGAATTGCACCCCTTCAATCGGCAACGTTTTATGACGAAGCGCCATAATTTCACCTTCTTCAGTCCAAGATGTTATCTCTAAACAATTCGGTAACGTCTCTTTTTTAACGATAAGAGAGTGATAACGTGTCGCGGTAAATGGATTTGGGATATCAGAAAAAATCGTCTGCCCATCATGATGCATTAAAGATGTTTTTCCATGCATCAAACGCTCTGCCCTGACAACATCCCCTCCAAATACTTGCGCAATTGATTGATGTCCAAGACAGACCCCAAAAATCGGAAGCTTACCTGCAAAATATTTAATAACCTCCATACTGATTCCCGCCTCATTAGGACTACATGGACCTGGCGAAATCATTAAAAAATCTGGTTTCATATTCTCAATATCCGAAATAGTCACTTCATCATTACGCTTAACAACAAGCTCTTGTCCAAGTTCTCCAAGAAATTGCACTAAATTAAATGTAAAAGAATCATAATTATCAATCATTAATATCATTTCTCTCACCTAACCGTTTCTTCGCTACTTTCTTTTGCACGCCATAAAGCGATTGCTTTTTTTAACGACTCTTTATATTCATCTTTTGGATTTGAATCAATTACAATACCCGCTCCAGCTTGCACATGCGCTTGTCCATCTTTAGCAAGTAGTGTTCGGATTACAATATTCAATTCCGTATCTCCAGAATAACCAATCCAACCAATTGAACCCGTATAAATTCCTCGGCGAACAGGTTCTAATTCTTCAATGATTTCCATCGTACGTATTTTCGGGGCACCGGTAATTGTCCCACCAGGAAATACAGCCTTCACCAAATCGAAAGCATCTTTATCTGCTTCCACCTCACCACGCACATTAGAAACAATATGCATAACGTGTGAGTATTTTTCAATTACCATAAATTCATCTACTTCAACAGTGCCATATTTACAAACCCGGCCCAAGTCATTTCGTTCTAAATCCACAAGCATTACATGCTCTGCTCTTTCCTTTTCATTTTCAATTAATTCTTTCGCTAATTCTTCATCCTCTTGCTCACTTGCTCCTCGAGAGCGCGTACCAGCAATCGGTCTTGTACTCACTTCTTTTCCTTGCTTTTTAATTAGCAATTCAGGCGAAGCACTAACAATTTGAAAATCTCCAAACTCCAAGTAACCCATATATGGAGATGGATTAATTTCACGAAGACTTGTATATATTTCTAGTGGATGTGTTTGTAATGTTCTTTCTTGTCTTGTCGACAAGTTTACTTGAAACACATCACCCGCTCCAATATATTCTTGAATACGTTCAACGGCCTTCATAAAGCCCTCTTCCGTAAAAGCGACTGCTTCATTTTTCTTTTCAGGAGATTCAAACGGCATAGTCACTTCGGGGGCTTCTTTCATCCAAAGACCCTTCCATTCATTTAATCGTTCTTCTGCCTCTTCACACTCATCTACATAATGCGTAATAATCCATAACACTCTCTCCTGTTGATCATACACAAACACGTCATCAAATAACAAAAAGAATATGTCAGGTATATTAATATCATCCTTCGCAAGAGAAGAAAGTTTTTCAATATAACGGATACAATCATAACTAAAGTATCCAATTGCCCCACCTTGAAAAGGTGGGTACTCCGGATTATAATCCGTTTTCCATTTCTCCATATACGCTTGCATTAAATCTAACGGATTCCCTCGCTTTATTGTTTCCTTACCACTTTCACTTATATGTAACGTCTCATTCTTACCCTGAATTACCGCTACTGGATCCAGCCCAACAATATTATAACGACCACCACGTCCACTTTCTAACAAAATATGTTGCGGCTTATCCTGAGAAAGAAATTTATATTGCTTAAAGAAATCTAACTGATATGGAATAGAAAGCGCTAAAGATTTTCTTCGTTGCATATCAACACCCCGTCTTCTGTTATCCCACCCTCTTAAGCCAATCAAATCAAACTACATAAAATTATTTATATAGAGAATGACTATACTTGAGGGCTAGTGAAAATAAATTAATTATACTACTTCTTATTTTACATGAAGTTTTCTAGTCATTCACTCTTTTCCTTTTTCCAATCAAAAAAGAAAAAGCATCCTTTTTTAAGGATGCTTTTCAAATCACATTCACTTATGACTCAAATTGATAAAGTGGTGTACTTAAATATCGTTCACCGTTACTTGGGATAATAACAAGTACCTTTTTCCCTTTACCTAATTTCTTCGCAACTTCTGTCGCTGCATAAACGACTGCTCCCGAAGAGATACCAACTAAAATACCTTCTTCTTTAGCCACTCTTCTCGCATATTCGAACGCTTGCTCCGTTTTCACTTGAATAATTTCATCATATACCTCTACATCCAATGTCTCCGGAACAAACCCCGCTCCAATTCCTTGGATCTTATGTGGTCCTGGCTTTCCACCAGATAATACTGGTGAATCCGCAGGTTCTACCGCGTAAATTTTGATATCTTTATAAGCCTCTTTCAGCACTTCACCGGCACCTGTAATTGTTCCACCTGTACCAATACCTGCGATAAAAGCATCTAATTGATCCCCCATCTGTTCAACAATTTCTGGACCTGTTGTTATACGATGGATTTCTGGATTCGCTTGATTTTGGAACTGTTGTGGTATAAAGTACCCATGTTCTTCTGCTAATTCAGTTGCCTTTCGAATTGCTCCGCCCATTCCTTCAGGTCCTGGAGTCAATACTAATTCAGCACCGTAAGCGCGTAATAAATTACGACGCTCAATACTCATTGTTTCTGGCATTACTAAAATTGCCTTATATCCTTTAGCAGCTGCTACCATCGCTAAGCCAATACCTGTGTTACCACTTGTCGGCTCAATGATTGTATCGCCCTCTTTTAATAATCCTTTATTTTCAGCATCTTCAATCATAGCTAACGCGATACGATCTTTAACACTGCTCCCCGGATTCATAAATTCTAATTTTAAATATACATCTGCGCTGTCTGATTCTACGATGCGGTTCAACTTAACGATCGGCGTTTTCCCGATTAATTCTGAAACTGATTGTGCCACTCGCATTCCTGTCACTCCTAACACCGAGTATTTTTATTGGTTTTATCTATATTTAGATTTTGTCAGAAAATTCCCTGTTTGTCAATCTATTTGGGCGGCTGATTCTCCACCTAAACTTCTTTATTACAGCTTCTCAATTAGACTTGTAATATCTTCTTTAGCGAATTTATGTCGTTCATTACAGAAGTGACAGTGAACTTCCGTCTCTTCTTCTTCTTCTGCACGAATTTGTTCTAACTCCGCTTTACCTAAACTAATTAGCACACTTTCAATACGCTCACGTGAACATGTACAATTAAATTGAACATCCATTGTTTCTAGCACTTTCACTTTATCTTCTCCAAGCACTTCATACAGTAATTCTTCTGGAGAAAGACCTTGTTCGATTAATTGTGATACTGGCGGGATTTGTTGAAGACGCTCTTCAATAAATGAAATTGTTTCTTCCTGCGCACCTGGCATAATTTGAAGAATGAATCCACCCGCCGCTAATACGCTATCATCTCCATTTACAAGAACACCAACACCTACAGAAGAAGGCGTCTGCTCAGAAACCGCGAAATAATATGTGAAATCTTCCCCTAGTTCTCCTGAAACAATGGGAGATTGACCAATAAACGGTTCACGCATACCGATATCTTTAATTACCGTTACAAATCCTTCTGTACCTACCGCTTGATATACACGTAATTTCCCTTGTTCCGTTCCTTCAAAATCAACATGCGGATTCGTTACATAACCACGTACATCCCCATTTGCATGAGCATCGACTAAGATAGGACCAATCGGGCCGTTACCCTCTACTTTAATCGTTAACTTCTGCTCGCCTTTTAACATAGCACCCATCATTGTACCCGCAGTTAAAGAACGACCAAGTGCCGCTGAAGCTGTTCTCCATGTATCATGACGCTTTTGCGCCTCACTTACTGTATTTGTTGTACGTACACTATAAGCACGAACCTCTCCATTAAACGCTAACGCTTTTACTAAATAATCTTTCATACTTATTTATTCACCCTTCTCATGTTGTAAATTTGCATTACGCTCATATAACATATACAAACCTTTTAACGTTAAAAACGGATCTACAATATCAATTACATTTGATTCTTCTGAAATTAATTTTGCTAATCCACCTGTTGCAATAACTTTCGGTTCTTGCTTAGCTTCTTCCTTCATACGCTTAACAATACCTTCCACTTGTCCAACGTATCCATAAAGAATACCTGATTGCATTGCACTTACTGTATTCTTCCCGATAACACTACCCGGTTTTGTAATTTCAATACGAGGAAGCTTTGCTGCCCTGCTATATAAAGCCTCTGCCGAAATCATAATTCCCGGCGTAATGACGCCACCCATATAATGCTTCTCTTCGTTAATATAACAATATGTAGTAGCCGTACCAAAATCAACAATAATAAGCGGACTTCCATATAAGTGGATTCCTGCTACTGCATTTACAATTCGGTCCGCGCCTACTTCACGTGGATTTTCATATTTAATATTCAAGCCAGTTTTTATCCCAGGCCCCACTACAAGCGGTTTAATTTTAAAATACTTTTCACACATACGCTCTAAAGCGAACATAATTGGCGGTACGACTGAAGACACAATAATACCTTTCACATCTTCAAAAGAAAGACCTTCATGCTCAAGTAACTGCTTTACAAGCATCCCATACTCATCTTCTGTTTTATGACGATCTGTTTCCATGCGCCAATGCTGACGAAGTTCCCCCTCTTCAAACACACCTAGTACCGCATTTGTGTTCCCTACATCCAATACAAAAATCATATTCTCACCACTTATCTTATTTAATCTATATTTGCGCAGTATGTATAAAACTTACAAAAACATCATATCACACATACTTATATAATCAGTTTTTCTATACTCATCATTGTACAAAAAGATTACTCTCTATTTCAATTTTTAATAATAGTTTCATTCAATTTTTTTTGCCACTTAAATTCATTCCACAAAAAAAGGAGTGACTATTGTCACTCCTTTTTTTCTTACTTATCTTCTGTATCTTCATCGTCTTTCTTCATATTGATGTTTACTTTCACATCATCTGAAGATGTTGGACGCTCAGGTAATCTGCCATAATCATATAAATGATTAATTTGCTCTGCATCTAATGTTTCTACTTCAAGTAACGTTTTTGCGATAATATCAAGCTTATCTCGTTTTTCAGTAAGAATTTGTTTCGCGCGAGCATAACAGTCTTTAATAATTATTTGCATTTCCACATCAATTTCATGCGCGATTGCATCACTGTAGTTTTGTTCTGAATGGAAGTCTCTTCCTAAGAATACCTGACCACCTTGTGAGCTACCAAATTGCATCGGTCCAAGCTTATCACTCATCCCGAATTCTGTAACCATACGTCTTGCAATACCAGTCGCACGTTGGAAGTCGTTGTGAGCACCTGTACTTGCTTCACCAAATACAATCTCCTCAGCTACTCGACCACCAAGTAAACCAGTGATTTTATCAAGTAACTCTGGTTTTGTCATGAAGTAACGATCTTCCTTCGGAAGCATTACCGCATATCCACCAGCTTGACCACGAGGGACAATTGTTACTTTATGAACGATATCTGCTTCATCAAGAACAACACCAATTACAGTATGGCCAGCCTCATGGAATGCAACGATATTACGTTCTTTTTCAGAGATAACGCGACTTTTCTTAGCTGGACCTGCAATAACACGATCCGTCGCTTCATCGATGTCACTCATATCAATTTTCTTCTTATCTTGACGCGCAGCTACTAAAGCAGCTTCGTTTAATAAGTTTTCAAGATCGGCACCAGAGAATCCTGGTGTACGAGTTGCAATTGCTCTTAAGTTGACATTCTCATCAAGCGGTTTATTACGAGCGTGTACCTTAAGTACAGCTTCACGACCATTTACATCTGGACGATCTACTGTAATTTGACGGTCAAAACGACCTGGACGTAATAACGCTGGATCAAGAATATCAGGACGGTTTGTCGCAGCGATGATAATAATACCTTCGTTTGCACCGAATCCATCCATTTCAACAAGCAATTGGTTCAACGTTTGTTCACGCTCATCATGACCACCGCCAAGACCCGCGCCACGTTGACGTCCTACTGCATCAATTTCATCAATGAAAATGATACAAGGAGCATTTTTCTTTGCATTTTCAAATAAATCACGTACACGGGATGCACCGACACCGACGAACATCTCTACGAAGTCAGAACCACTAATAGAGAAGAACGGAACGCCTGCTTCACCTGCAACAGCACGTGCTAGTAAAGTTTTACCTGTACCTGGAGGTCCCACTAATAGAACACCCTTCGGAATACGGGCACCAACTTCAGCGAACTTACGAGGGTCTTTCAAGAATTCAACTACCTCAACAAGTTCTTGTTTCTCTTCATCCGCTCCAGCAACATCTCTGAAACGAATTTTTTTCTTTTCATCATTGTATAGCTTCGCCTTACTTTTCCCGAAGTTCATAACACGGCTACCGCCGCCCTGAGCTTGGTTTAATAAGAAGAAGAATAAAATGAAGATAATGACAAACGGAATGATAGAAGTAAAGAACGTTACCCAAGCACTTGTTTCTTCTGCTGGTTGATACTTAACTTCAGCCCCTTGCGCTTTATCATTAATTTTCTTTTGTAATTCCTCAGTATTTGGTGCATAAGTAACAAATTGTTCTCCTTGGCTAGAAGTCTTGAATTGTCCCTTTACCTCAAACACACCATTTTTCGGTTGAAGCTGCACATTACGCACTTCACCTTTTTCAAGTTGAGTAATGAATTTATCGTAGCTAACTGATGTCGTTTTTTGCGTCGAACCATTAAAATAGCTCACGATTCCAATTACTACTAAGAATATCAGTAAATAAAAGATGGTATTACGGAAGATACGATTCATTCCTAACCTCCTCTCACGGCATAAACACTATAGTAAATCGTAACATAAAAAAAATTTCCTATACAATTGTAACGCCTATATTTAATTAATTTGAGTAAACACTTGGTTTTAATACTCCTACATAAGGAAGATTACGGTACTGCTCTTTATAATCTAATCCATATCCTACAACAAATTCATGAGGAACAGTAAATCCAACATAATCTGCTTTCAGATCAACCTTACGGCCTGTTGGCTTATCTAATAAAGTAACAATTTTTACAGATTTCGCTTTACGATATTTAAACAGATCCACTAAATAGCTTAGTGTAAGACCGCTATCAATAATATCTTCAACGATTAAAATATCGCGACCTTCTACCGAAGTATCAAGATCTTTTAAGATTTTTACTTCGCCTGTCGAAACTGTAGAGTGACCGTAGCTAGATACAGCCATAAAATCCATTTCAAGATATGTATCTGTTCTCTTTAATAAATCTGCCATAAATGGCATTGCACCCTTTAGTACACCAATCGCAAGAGGTACTGTATTTTTGTAATCCTCTGCAATAACTGCACCTAGTTCGTGCACCTTTTCTTGTATTTGTTCTTCAGAAATTAATACTTTTTCGATATCTTGATTCATCATTTCATTATCCTCCCGGAAGACTCCTTGCTTTTGTAGTGAATAATCATGTATTTACCCTTCTTTGCTAGCTCTTTCGAAGTAGCAAACGCAGATCGTTTCAACAAGGGTACCCAAATAATATTTCCACTTGCGTCACAAACGATCGGCCATTCTTCTCTTTTTTCTTTTGGTACTTTCGCTTCGATAAAAACAGCTTTTATCTTTTTTGTACCATCCATACCTTGCATTGACATGCGATCTCCATTTTCCCTAGACCGAATACGAAGTGGATACGATATATCATTATACTTAGCAACAAATACTGTTTCATTCATGTTACTCGGTATATCTTCGCTCACCTCTGTTACAAGTTTATCCCCATTCGGCAATATAATTGTCCCAGGTACTGATAAATCTTGCGAAAAAGGAGAAACAATTTCTTGTTTAAATCCAAAACCACATTCTTCGTATGTGCGAACAATTTTCAAACCACCTGGAAAATCTAGTGAACCTGAAGGTTGTGCCCGCTTAAAAAATTCAATCACCTTGTCAATATGTATAGAAGAAAGCGAAGATGGAATCTTATATTCATAAAGATAGTTTAATATTAGTTGAATCCCTCTTCTTTGTAAAGGCATAGACATGGATTCAAAGGCAGGAATTGATAAGCTAATTTGTTTATCGCTTTTTTTTGTAATTACTTTATTCATTTTCTCAAAAGCTAATTCCTGCAAATAAGCCTCATCCTCTTGCATCTGCACGCTAAATTTTTGGAATTTCTCATGCATTTGTGGATTTTCTTCTTTCAAATAAGGAAGGACATATTTACGTAATCGATTCCTTGTATATACTTCTTTTTTATTACTCGGATCTATACGCGGAATAACTTTTAATTTATTACAGTAATCAACAATTTCTTCCTTAGTTACCCCAAGTAACGGCCTAATTAAATATCCATTATGAAAAGATCGCTTCACTGCAATTCCTGCGTATCCTTTCGGAGTACTCCCTCGTACAAGGCGCATTAAAATCGTCTCTACTTGATCATCTCCATGGTGACCAAGAGCTACATATCTCGCATCATATTTCTTCATTATTCTTTCCAAAAATGCATATCTGCATTCTCTAGCTGCAACTTGTGCATTCATTCCATATTGCTGTTGATATTGCGACACATTAATCCTTAGCGTTTCACAAATAACTCCTAGCTCTTTGCAAAGACCCTGTACAAACTGTAAATCCTCATAAGATTCATTACCTCTAAACATATGGTCCACATGTGCTACTACAATTTCTAGCTGTTTTTCTGCCCTTTTTTCTAACAAATAATATAAAAGAGCCAAAGAGTCAGGACCACCAGAAACCCCTACAACAATTGTTGAATGTTTCTTTAATACATCATGCTGCTTTACAAAGTCATCTACTTTTTCAACAAATGCATCTTTCAACTTCGCAATCACCTTTCATTAAACAAGAACAACAACATTAGTTACCTTGTATATAATGGTACAACTTTTACAAACATTGTGCAAAAAAAAGATGTACAAAATCCATATTTTTATCTTACATCCCTCCTGTATATTTAACAAAGTAATAACATTACCTTTTTAATCAAAAAAACCTAGGCATCTACCTAGGTTTTTTGATTATTTTATTGCGCCTGCATTCCTACTATTGGAATCGTAGCCCACTTCGGCATATTTTTCTTTACTTTCGCCACCACAATAGTCATATCATCATTTATATAACCATCACCAGAGCGAATTACTTCTTCCATAATAATATCAGCGATTTCCTGTGGGTCCTCTGTTTGTAGTTCTTTAATTTTACGTTTTATCCATAATTCGTGATTCTCCACATGTTGCGCTCCCTCAAAGATGCCGTCACTCATCATGATAAGAAGATCACCCGTTTTTAATTGCTCACCAACCACATCAACTTCAACATCTTCAATGATTCCCATCGGCAAATTACTTGCCTCAATTTTCAAAATATTATTTCCGCGTTTAACAAAACTCGGCGTCGATCCAATCTTTAAAAACTTCGCACTCGCATCCCGCAAATCTACCATAGCCAAGTCAAGCGTTGTATACATCTCCTCTGTCGTCCTTAAAGAAAGAATCGAATTGATGGACTTAATCGCTATTTCTTCATCAATACCTGATTGAAGTATCTTTTGTAATAATTTTACCGTTTCCCTACTCTCCATATGAGCCCTTTGTCCATTTCCCATACCATCACTAATCGCAAGTGCATATTTACCAACGCTCAAATCCATCATCGCGTAGGAATCACCTGAAATAAACCCACCACCTTTTGCAGCTGTGGCCAATCCTGTATCAAGAGAATATGTCTTCGCTGAACCAAATGATATTAAACTGTGCCCATTTGGATATGAGGATTTCTCTTCATGCTTAACGACGATATTCTCTTTTAAAATATCTGAAAGCATTGGAGCAACCAACTTCTCACATTCCCCATGTTCATTAGATGCAGCCGGAATCAACATTTCAATATCAATACTTCCTCTATCTAAACAATAAATATCAACATGCTCCACTTCGACACCAAAATCACGAAACGCTTGTAAAATTTGCTCCTCCTGCGCTTGATGGTTCTCTCTTTCTCGTTGTATCTCCTTAGCGAAATCCTCCATCACTTTTGATACACCTAGTAATTGCTCCGCTACAATTCTACGATTTTCCTTCATTTGTTTTCTTAATTTCTGCCCCTCATAGAAGTGATCTAATTCACCCGCTACTAAATCCGTTACTTTCTTCCCTCTCACACAATGCTTGTCCCATTCACGAACTAACTTCCGATTATGCTGCAGCGTTCCTTCTTCTGTTTCACTCATTATTTGTTTCATATAATCGTATGTTTTATCAAAATTAACTACCCAACATTGATCCTTCTTAAAACATGTTTGACATGTTTTTGCAGTAATTGTACTTAAAAATAAATCAGCTTCTGTTTCTTTATCTTCCTCCTCCACATACCCGTATACAGAAAAGCTATTAGACAAAGCAGCAAATACATTAGCAAATTGATTGATTTTGTTTGCTGTAACATCGCGCACTCTTCTTAAATATTGTTGTTGGTCCTGTGAATGTTCCTGTGTACCCGGCATAAATTTAGCAATACGATCCATAACAAGCTTCGGTGTTAATAAGAAGAAAACAATCGCTACACCAGATTCAATTAAAGTTGTTACAATACTTGTTTGCTTGTCTACATATAATGTAATTAAGCTTGTACCAATTAATAAACCTAAACTAACTCCTATACGCTTCCCTTCTTTTAACAATCCCCCAAGCAATCCTGAAAAGGCAAGGAGACTAAGTTGAGACAAGCTCGCCACATTTGCTAAACTTAATATTAACCCAGTGACAACTCCTACCGTGGACCCTGTAGCTGCCCCTGCAATAAAGGCAAATACTAATACTAAATATCTAGTGAAAATATGTTGAATAGAAGCATCATAAACAAACCAATCCGTTGTGCCCGTTAAAACAGATGCTAGTAATATAATTAAACAAACAATTTCTTCTGTTTCTAACGCTTGTTGCTTCCCTTTCCTTTCCACTAAAAGCGGAACACTTTGTAAAAATATCATCGTTAATACGAAGCTAAGCCCCGCTTCGATCGTACTGACGAGCAGATCATACATGGTGACGGTTTGCTGTGCAAAATATACAACAACTAAATGTGCGGTTAATGCGGAGATAAATACTTGGAATGGTACAAGTCCAACAGTTTTACGTGTAAACCGACTAAAGAAGATATTATAAATAAAGAAGGTAAAGATAGATGCAAAAGTAAAAAATAAATTATCTATTGAAACTGAAAGTGCTCCCCCCATTAGGGCTAAGAACGCGAGCGGCATTTTATCTCGCTTCATAACATAAACAGCAGCAAAAAACGGCAATGCAAACGGTAAAATGTTTGTTAATATATATGCTCGTCCCAAAAGAAAACCAATAACAGCAATAATGAATCCCCATCTAAAGAAAACTTTTTCAAACTTCATTCGCAACTTACTCGTCCACTTTATTGTTCCAAGCTGACTTTCATTCATCGCCAATGCACTTGTATTCATAGTATTCCTTCCTGCTTTAGGCATATTTTTAACACCACCTGCATAGTTTAATTACTGTTATTATAAAAGATGATTATTGGTTTTTTTGTCAAAACAACAGTTTTGACTTTTATAATCGTTCGACTTTTTATTCGAAATAAATCTACATATATACATAGTATTTAATTTATTTAAAGTGAGTTGAAAGAATGTTCAGAAAATATAGGGTGATTTTGTAGAAGTATTGTACGTCTTAATTTATATTTAACAAAAAAAGACCATGCAAATTTGCATGATCTTTTTAGATGACCCGTACGGGATTCGAACCCGTGTTACCGCCGTGAAAGGGCGGTGTCTTAACCACTTGACCAACGGGCCGTTAAATTAAATATAGCGGCGGAGGGGATCGAACCCCCGACCTCACGGGTATGAACCGTACGCTCTAGCCAGCTGAGCTACACCGCCATGTCGTCGTATTTAACGGACAATTAGTATATTACATCAGATATATTTTAAAGTCAATACATCTCAAAAACTTTTTTAAAAATATATTCTCTCACATAAAAAAGTACCCGAGTAATTACTCTGGGTACCTCTCTATATGTTAAGAATTAAACGGACTTATTATCCGCGACGTGCGCCACGGCCACCACGTTTAGATTCTGTGTTACGCTTTAAAGAAGTTAAACGATCTTCACTATCTTTTAAAAAGCGTGCCATCTTTTGCTCAAATGTTTCTTTTGGAGCTCGTTCGTTACCGCCACCGCGGTTATCTCTGTTGGAAGAACGATTATTACGTTGTGGACGTCCAGAACGTTGTTGATCACCACCACGTTGGTATTCACCGCGTGGACGATCTCCTTCTGTTTTTTCACGTTCTTTCGCTTTCTTAATAGATAGGCCAATTTTGCCATCTTTTTCAACATTGATAACTTTTACTTCTACTTGGTCGCCTACTTTTAAGTGATCGTTAATATCTTTCACATAATTATCAGCAACTTCACTAATATGAACAAGACCTGTTAAGCCTTCTGGCAGCTCCACAAAAGCCCCAAAATTTGTAATACCTGTTACTTTACCCTGTAACTTGCTGCCTACCTCGATTGACATAAAAAAAATGCTCCTCCTTAGTGGTTAAAAAGTCAAATTTTACTTTATTATATATAATCCTAAAATACAGTGTCAATAAGACATACTCTACTTAGAAACAGGAAAAATTATCTCCCCTTTTCCGGAGAAGAAATAATCCCTTCTAGCAATCTTTAAAACGTACTCTTCATCATTCAACTTTTGAACTTCATCTTTTAGATTCTTTTCTTTTTTCGTTAATGAATCCAGTTCTTTTTTCATGTCCTTAACTTTTGCTTCTTTTGCTTTAATGGAACTGTTTTGTTGATAAAACGTCACACTAATACTAGCAATAATTGTAAAAGCAAAGACAAGAAAAACCGCTAAACGGCGATAAAGTCGCTTCCTGTTCTCATCCGTTTGTATTATATGTTCTTTAACAGGATTTGGACTCTGTTTGTCGATTGTTCTTTGTCTTAGTTCCCTCATTTCCGAGGTCCCCCTAACTTCTTTTTTATACGCACCCATAATTGGAAGATATGTCCCTTCAATTTTGCTACATATTGCAGGAACCCTACATGCTTCATTATAAAAAGTTTAACACGATTAGGGAGAAGTTTCCATATGAGCGAAGCAATAAACCGAACAGGCGAGAAAAAAACTTTCCATATGAAAAGTAATATCCAAATCACCATTTTCCATAACACATGTCCAATTGAAAGCAGTATACGAAATAAGAATAATATAAATGCAATAAATAGCTGTGCTATAATAATAACAGGTTTTATCATGAGTAGCTGTATAATTCGAACAAAAAATTGTGTTGTTTGTACAAAAATATAGATGAGAAAATTTAACATCTTCATGTATAGTGCTTTCAATAAGCTTTGATATGCTGCAAAACCACATAGTAACGCCAAAAATACATATATACGTAGTTCGGCTTCATTTACACGCAGTAATACATAAAAAACGAATAATGCTTGGACAATCCAAAATAGTATATCATGTATAAATACAAGCCAACGTTTACGCTCTTGGCGCTTTAAAAACCGTTGGTATGTATCTAAAGAAGCACCAATCCAAGCACCCATTCCAATCATCGAAAGCATTGTATACAACTGAATTGTTAGGCTCATTTAAATAGCTTACTAAAGAAGCCTTTAGTTTTCTCCCCTTGGTTCTCATCAATATACAGCATTTCATGAACTTTCCCTTTAATTGATACAATACCCTTTTCTACATCTAAATTCTTCATTTGCAAATTTTGACCACGAATTGTTAAAAAACCCATTACAGTCTCGAGTAAAAACTCTTCGCTATCAAAACTCTCTACCTGCTTTACACCGGTAATATCAATTACACGCCTGCCACGCATAATAATATCATGCTCTACCGAAACATTTTGTTGATTAGAAGACATAGGTGAGTAACCATTATTCACGAAAATCCCCCCATAGCTTTATACTAGCTAATAGTAATGTATGAAGGGCTAACCTATTTTAGAACAAGCCTTCTTCCGCTTTCACCTTTTCCTCACGAACGAGACTATACATGTTTGCTGCATCTTCTTTTTTAGTTGTTTCTTTCAATTCATTTACTTTCACAGTTACTATTTTTTGCCCGAAACGAATTGTTAATTCATCCTCTACCTTCACATCTGAACTCGCTTTTGCCACTTGGCCATTAATCGAAATTCTTCCTTGGTCAGACACTTCTTTTGCTAATGTTCTTCTTTTAATTAAACGTGATACTTTCAAAAATTTATCTAGACGCATATCAAATCCCCCTATTAACGCTCTGTTTGTTTTGCCTCTTCCCATAAAATATCTAACTGTTCTAATGATAAATCTTGCATTTCCTTATTCATTTCAGCTACTTTTGCTTCCATGTATAAAAAGCGATCCATAAATTTCTCATTAGTTGAACGTAGCGCTTCTTCTGGATCTAATTTATAATGACGAGCTATATTCACAAATGCAAATAGTAAATCACCAAATTCACCTAGCATCTTTTTCTCATCCATGTTTACAACTTCTTGTTGGAATTCTTGCCATTCTTCTAAGGCCTTCTCTATCATCGGCTGCACATCAACCCAATCAAATCCAACCTTTCCAGCTTTCTTCTGAATTTCATAAGCACGCATTAGTTGTGGCAAGCTTTTTGGAATACCCGCTAAAACAGATTCTTTCACGAATCCCTTTTCTTGTTTTTTAATTTCTTCCCAATTTGCAATCACTTCATCAGCATTATTTACATCCGTATCCCCAAACACATGCGGATGACGACGAACCATTTTCTCAGCTAAAGTCCGAATAATATCATCTATAGAGAACCAACCTTCATCCTCTCCAATTTGGGCATGAAGCATAACTTGTAATAATATATCACCTAGTTCTTCTACTAAATGATCATCATCCTCTTCATCAATTGCTTCTAGCACTTCATACGCTTCTTCAATTAAGTATTTCTTTAAGGATTGATGAGTTTGCTTTTTATCCCATGGGCAACCATTCGGTCCACGAAGATCAGCAATAATTGCTCTAAGCACATCAAATTGCTGATATAAGGACGCACGTTCCTTAACTGGCGGTACATACACACTCGTTAAATTATTTAATTCTGTTTCGTGATCTAACATGTATAACGATACCTTTTTCACTTGCTCGAATGAAGTCCCTGCAGCTGTTACGATATACACTTCGTAATCATCTGGCAAAATCTCCATTAACGTTAGCTTCACATCTGAAGCAACGAATGCATCATACACCTGGCAAAAGATTAAATGTTGACGTAATTCTAATTGTCCTCTTTCAAATGATGTAGCATCAATTAATTGGAACCCTTCAATCGGATCAATTTTTAGACTTGCGAACATCGGATCAAGGAAACTTTGTCCACCTTCAATTCGCACTTCAATATTTGCTGCTTCTCCTTTTTCCAAAAGTAGCTGAACTGTTCTTTCTGCTACAAGCGGATGACCTGGAACAGCATAAATAATTTCTGCGCCTTTAGCTTGTTCTAGCAATGTATTCGCAATTGTTTCATATACGATTTCAAATGTATCATGTGCCTCATATACATTATCAAAGGCCGTATACTTTATAGCTTCTTTCTCCAATTCTTCTATAACTGGGTGCTCCTTCGTTCTAACAAACATATGGTCTGCTTCTTTTATCTTTCGATATACACCCATTGTTAACTGATCTAACTCACCAGCACCTAATCCTAAAATAGTAATGATTCCACTCACAACCAGTCACCTCTATCCACTCTTCTTCAATGAACCTTCTTTTTTCTCTTGTTTCATAACGTTTCCTAATTCTTCTTTTGTAAATACACGTAATTTTAAAATTAAAAACATATATGCTAATCCACCGATAGCTACACCTAACAGCGCTTCAAGCGTCGCAATTCCTCTATGTCCTGTATCAATTACTAATCCGGACATTCGTAACATACGCATAAAGATTATTAATACAAACCCCATACCGATACCACTAATAGCTACACCTAACATATTCCGCCTATCAATAAGCGGCTCCGATACAGCTCGCATAAGTAACACACTATTTAGCAAGGCAATTACAATAAGCGCAACTAAAGTTGCAATTGCAGCTCCCTTTACACCAAAATACGGCATTAATATATAGTTTAAAACTAACTTCAAACAACCTCCAAATACAACGAATATTGCTGGTTTTAATGTTTGTCCCACTCCTTGCAAAATGGAAGCAGTTGTAATTGACAATGAACTAAATAAAATAGATAAAGATAAAATCGATAACACATCTGATCCATCACTATTTTCAAACAACATAATATTTGTAGGTTGAATAATACAAGTTAATCCAATAGCAGCTGCAGATCCAATAACAAATGTTATTTTCATTGCTAACTTTACCTTTTCTTGAATAAATGAAAGATCTCCTCTTTCTTTCGCCGCTGTAATAATAGGAATAAGTGACAATGAGAAAGAAGTTGTCACAACAGTACCTAATTGCATAAGCGGGATACTTCTATCATAAACACCTTTTAGTACCTTTGCATTTTCAACTTGCTCTCCCGCACGAATAAGCAAAGTATACAAGGAAATAGAATCCGCCATTTGTATAAAAATAAGGACTAAATTACTAACACAAATCGCTAATCCCTGCCAAAAAAGGATTCGAACAATCCCTTTTTTATTTCTAATTCCCTTCCATCTTTTGAAGAAAATAGCATGGAAATCATGACGCATATAAAGTAAAAGTACGATAATCCCAATAAGCCCGCCTGCAATTGAACCTAGCATGGCACCCGCACCAACTGTATATAAATCAAATCCATGAGCAATAAGGAATAGTGATAAAAATACAATAATAGAAACACGAATCGTTTGTTCAATTACTTGCGAAACAGCCGTCGGCATCATATTATTGAAACCTTGAAAATATCCTCTCGCTACAGATAAAAATGGCATTAGTAGGAATGAAAACGAAATAACACGTAATAATTTATCTAAATGTATATCGCCCATAGCCGATGCAATTGTTTCGGCCCCAAAGAATAATGTGAAAAATCCTATAAATCCAATTCCTAATAAAAACCAAAAAGATACACAAATAATTTCTTCTGCTTCTTTTTGTTTTCCTCGTTCTAATCTTTCTGCGACCATTTTTGAAATAATAATGGGAAACCCATAAGTAGCTAAAATCAAACAAAATCCATAAAACGGATAAATTTGTTGGTAAATATAAAAACCAACATCACCCGCTATATTTTGATATGGAATACGGTAAAAAGCGCTTAATACCTTCGTAACAAAACTTGCGATTGTTAATATAATAGCCCCACGCCAAAAGGCTTGGTACTTCTTCGCTTCCATACAAGAAAACTCCTTTTTCTATTCTCACCCCTCGTATTATATCACAAAGAAAAACTGGCTCTCCTTCATATTCCTTACATTCACTGACTTCTTTCAACAGCAAAAATATTCAATGAAAAAAGGTAGCAAAGCGCTACCTTCGTTCAATATACTTATATCTCCAAATAGTTAATTTCTCAAATAGAAATATCATAATTAGGAAAGATTGCTACTTATAGAAATTACACTTCGCTACTGCTCCATTTGTTTCGCTAAAAAGCTTGCAGCTGTATTTACTGATTTATGCTCTACTTCACTTATAATAGCCTCTTTAGAGAAGATAACGACAGCTCCGATTGGATCTCCATTTGCAATAATCGAGCCAATTGTATAAGAGCTCACTTTTTCTGTTACTCCATCAATAATTGAAATTTCGCTTTCATCTGTCATAATTACAGACTTACGCTCTTCCATTGTCTTCTCAATTAAATCGCCAACACTTTTATTTAAGTATTCTTTTTTAGATGCGCCTGCTACTGCGATAATAGAATCACGATCGCATACAAGCACATTATGTCCTAAGCTATCGTATAAAGCTTCCGTATATTCCTTTGCAAAATTACCTAGTTCACTAATTGGAGAATATTTTTTCAAAATCACTTCTCCATCGCGATCAACAAATATTTCTAGTGGATCTCCCTCACGAATACGTAAAGTTCTACGAATTTCCTTCGGAATTACTACCCTGCCTAAATCATCAATTCGACGTACGATTCCAGTTGCTTTCATTCTAATGCTGCCTCACTTTCTACTGATGATCAAAGTGGTGAATTTACCTGTTCATGTAAAAATCACCAACTATTAAACATAGTATTTTACACATTAGTTCTTCTATGCACGTCGAATTGTATTTTTTATCTTATATTAGGCATTTATTACTTCTTTTTTTACATCTGGCAAGCCTTTTAATAAATTTTCAGCAATTGTTAACCATTTCGACGTCTCTAATCCATTCGTTTTCATCACAATTTTCAATTGTGACCCCTCCATACCAAGACCGATCATACGGCCAAAACTACTTCCTAGCATGAATAATTTTCCACCATCTATATTTTGGCTCGCTTGTTCAGAAAACAGGAATGTTACTTCAAATTTATTTTGCTTAATTAACTCAATTTTTTCTTTCATCGCCAATACTTTAATGTTTGCAATTTGTAATAAATAACCAACTTCTTGTGGATAATCACCAAATCTGTCAATCATCTCTTCCTGCAACTCTTCAATATCTTCAATTGCAGAAATACCTCTAAATTGTTTATACATCATAATTTTTTGTTTACTATCTGAAATGTACGCATCCGGTAAATATGCATCTACTTCTAAATCAATTTCAACATTAACGGTATTTTCAACTCCGTCTGTTCCTCTACGTTGCTCAATTGCATCTTTTAACATTTGAGAATATAGATCAAATCCGACAGAATCAATAAATCCATGTTGTTCTGCCCCTAACAAATTACCCGCACCACGAATTGATAAGTCTCTCATCGCAATTTTGAAACCGGATCCAAGCTCTGTAAACTCTTTAATTGCTTGCAGACGCCTCTCTGCAACTTCCGATAACACTTTATCACGTTTGTATGCAAAGTATGCATACGCGACGCGATTAGAACGCCCAACACGACCACGAAGCTGATACAACTGCGATAATCCCATACGATCTGCATCAAATACAATTAATGTATTTACATTCGGAATATCTACACCCGTCTCAATAATTGTTGTACTTACAAGAACATCATGCTGCCCTTCTAAAAACGATAGCATAACAGACTCTAATTCACCTTCATTCATTTTCCCATGTGCGTATGTTACACGAGCATCTGGAACTAACATCGAAATTTCATCTGCTTTTCTTTCAATATCCTCCACACGGTTATATAGGAAGTAAATTTGACCGCCTCTTGCTAACTCTCGCTCTATCGCTTCTCGCATTAACGCTGGATTATACTCTACTACATATGTTTGTACTGGGAAACGATTCTCTGGTGGTGTCTCAATAACAGATAAATCGCGCACACCAAGCATAGACATATGAAGTGTACGTGGAATCGGAGTTGCCGTTAATGTTAACACGTCAACATTTGCTTTCAATTGTTTAATTTTTTCTTTATGTGTAACGCCGAATCTTTGTTCTTCATCAATAATAAGAAGTCCTAAATCTTTATAAGTAACATCTTTAGATAAAATACGATGCGTTCCGATTACAATATCCACCGTTCCATCTTTTAAACCTTTAATCGTTTCATTTTGTTGTTTTCGTGTGCGGAATCTACTTAGTAACCCTATATTAATCGGGTAATCTTGAAAACGCTCTCGAATTGTTTCATAGTGTTGTTGTGCAAGGATTGTTGTTGGTACTAAAATCGCAACTTGTTTTTCATCCATAATTGCTTTAAATGCCGCACGAATAGCTACTTCCGTCTTTCCATATCCTACGTCACCACAAAGAAGCCTATCCATCGGGCGTCCGCGTTCCATATCTTTCTTAATCTCTTCAATAGAACGTAATTGATCCTCTGTCTCTTGATATGGGAATAAAGATTCAAACTCTTGTTGCTCTGCCGTATCTGGTGTATATGCATAACCTTTCGAAGCTTCACGCTCGGCATATAATTTAATTAGGTCATCTGCAATGTCTTGTACAGATTTTTCAACTTTCGTTTTGACCTTCTTCCAATCATTTCCGCCTAATTTATAAACTTTTGGTTCCTTACCTTCAGACCCTACGTATTTTTGCACTTGATCAATTTGTTCAATTGGAACGTATAACTTATCATTACCTTGATATTTAATATTTAAATAATCTTTATGAACACCATTAATCTCTAATGTCTCAATACCTAAAAATTTACCTATACCATGATTTACATGAACTACATGGTCTCCAACTTTTAATTCCGAATAACTTTTAATACGTTCAGCGTTAGATAACTTTTGCTTACGTTGTGATTTTTTAACCTTCTTATGAAAAAGCTCCTTTTCAGTAATGACAACAAACTTTTGCATCGGCATTTCAAAGCCTGCATGTAAATCACCTACAGCAATTTGTAACCTTCCAGGCAATAAGATATCTGTCGCCTCTACAATGTCTGCATCAATATCATAATCACTTAAAATATGTTGTAGTTTTTTTACACGTTCATCATCTGTTCCAAGCACAACGGTCGTAAAATTCCCTTCATTCCATCTATCAATTTCAGTTTTTAACAAATGCATCTGTCCGTGGAAATCTTGCATCGTTTTACATGTCACATTTACAATATTTTGAGGATGTGTGTGTGCTATATGGCGTAAGAATAACGTTAAATATACAAAACTTCTTTTTTTATTATGAAGAAACTCCTCAAACGAGTGGGAGAAAGATAAATCCTGAATAATTGTTCCTTCGCCAAGAAGTGAGATATACCATTCCGCTTCTTCTGTTTCAAGATGTGATGCTGTTTCTTGAATACGGGAAATCTCATCTAAAATCACAACACCATTTTCTGGTAAATAATCTATCAGACTAGCAGGTTCTTTATAGAAAATAGATAAATATTTAAACATTTGTTCTATACTCTGCCCGTTTTTCAACATTTCAATTTCATGACTAACCGTCTCAAGCACAGTAGTCTTTAATTTATCATCGGAAAGCTTTTGCATCGTCTTAGTCAAACCTTCTTCAAGATGCTTAATTCCCGATTTCAATTCTTCCTGTGAAAATAAAAACTCTGTTGCTGGACCGAACTTAACACTTTCCTTTTTATCTTGAGAACGCTGTTCATCCACATCAAACAATCGAATAGAATCGACTTCTGTATCGAAGAATTCAATACGAAACGGTAATTCTTCCGTTAATGGGTAAATATCTAATATTCCCCCGCGTAAACTGAACTCTCCTGGAGCTTCTACCATTGACTTACGCTCGTAGCCAATATGATGTAAAGTATGCAAGAGTGCATCTAAATCAATCTCTTGCCCTAGATTGATTTCAATTTGCCTTTGCTTCCATAATTCTTTTATTGGTAAAAACCTACGCAGCCCTGCAACTGGCGCTACAATAATCCCATTCTCTCCTGCAGCTAAGCGATTTAACACTTCAATACGCTGTGCCTTCAATTCTGGACTTGCAACACCAACCTCCGATGCTATCAATTCATTTACCGGATATAGCCAAACATCTTTTTCACCAAGTAACGCCACTAAATCTTCATGTACTTTTTGTGCTTGGTATAAATTGTGCGTCACGATAAGTTGTGATTGCTTTGTCTTTTTATATAAAGCTGCCATTAATAATGAACGAGAGGATGTTGCCATACCCGATACAAGTTGTTCTTTCAACCCATCTTCTAGCCCATTAATAACCGATTGTATTTCTTCATTTTTATAAAATTGCTCTAATAAACCTATCATTTTCAAAACTCCTCTCAACATAAAGAGCAAGTTACTATATTTTATGCAAATATTTTGGAAAAAGAAAACAGAAAAATGCTTTGGACATGCCAAAGCGACAACATTTTATTGCAGAAATTTTTCATATTCATAATACTCAGGATAAGATGCGAGCGTTTCTTGACACGATTCACAAATCGTTTTTATATATATATTTCCATTCTCATGAAAATGAATCATATCCACTACTTCTTGCTCTGTTAGTTGAAACAAAACGTCGCTATATACTTTTTCTGCGATAATGGAGCCCACATTACTTCCACAATGTCTACAGTAATAATAACCTTCCATACTAGCCTCCTAAATATCCAATTGCTACTAGTATGGGATAAAACAAAATAAAATATTCCAGATTGTGCGCTTAACTATTAAAAGTATTCATGATTTGGAGAAAAGGTTTATTTAACCATTCCTCACATGCATCTGCTGCATTTTCAATGGATTGATTAACGCCAGATATTTCTTCAGATGTAAAACGTCCTAATACGTAATCCACTACTTTTATCCCATTTTTCGGACGATCGATTCCCATGCGGATACGTTGAAATTCTTGTGTTCCTAAATGTGAAATTGTTGATTTCACACCATTATGTCCACCCGCACTACCTTTCATGCGAAGGCGTAATTTACCTACAGGAATATCTAAATCATCGTACATAACAATGAAGTCCTCGACATCAATTTTATAATAATCCATGAGTGGACGGATACTTTCCCCAGATAAATTCATATATGTAAGTGGCTTTAGTAAGATTACTTTTTCCCCATTAACAAAACCTGCGCCAAATACCCCTTTAAACTTTTGTTCATTCAAAGAAATACTCCAACGTTTTGCAAGTTCATCGATTGCCATAAATCCAATATTATGCCTTGTTAATTCATATTCTCTACCTGGGTTCCCAAGTCCTACTATTAATTTCATTCTTGTACCACTACTTTCTTTTTTCGATACGAAAAGACGTAACCAAGCTTGGTTACGTCTCATTCTATCCAATTAATTGAATAATACACTTACAGATTCTTCTTCGTATACACGAATGATTGCTTCTCCGATTAATGGAGCAACTGAAAGTTCATGTACTTTATCAATTTTCTTCTCTTCTGGTAATACAATAGAGTTCGTTACAACTAACTCTTTAATATTCGAATTTTGAATACGCTCAATTGCTGGACCAGATAATACTGGGTGTGTACAGCAAGCATATACTTCAGAAGCACCGTTCTCAACAAGAGCGTTTGCCGCTAATGTAATTGTACCAGCTGTATCAATGATGTCATCAATTAAAATTGCTGTTTTGCCTTCGATGTTACCGATAATGTTCATTACCTCAGATACATTCGGACGAGGACGACGCTTATCAATAATAGCGATTGGCGCTTTTAGGCGATCCGCCATTTTTCTAGCACGCGTTACACCACCGTGATCAGGAGATACGATTACGATATCTTTAAGGCCTTTTGCTTCAAAGTAGTCTGAAAGAATCGGTACACCCATTAAGTGGTCGATCGGGATATCAAAGAATCCTTGAATTTGCGGAGCATGTAAATCTAGAGTGATTACACGAGTTGCACCTGCTGTTTCAAGCAAGTTTGCTACAAGTTTCGATGTAATTGGTTCACGAGAACGCGCTTTACGGTCTTGACGCGCATAACCATAGTAAGGAATAACAATATTAATTGTTTTTGCAGATGCACGTTTTAATGCATCAATCATAATAAGTAATTCCATGATATGTTCGTTTACTGGGAAGCTTGTAGATTGAATAATGAATACATCGCAACCACGGATACTTTCTTCAATGTTAATTTGAACTTCTCCATCACTAAAACGATCAACAGAACATTTTCCTAGTCCTACTCCAATATGCTTTGCGATTTGCTCAGCAAGTTCCTTATTAGAGTTTAAAGAGAATACTTTCAAATTAGAATTTAGATATTGAGTCGACATCTAGATTAACCCTCCACATTATGATTTTTTCTTATTCAGCAATTGATCAACATAGTCTTCTTTGTTAACTTGACGTGCACGTGCTACTGATAATGCTTTTGATGGAACATTCTCTGTTATTGTAGAGCCTGCTGCCACATAAGCACCATCTTCAACTGTTACAGGAGCAACAAGGTTTGAATTACATCCAATAAATACCCCGTTACCAATTACAGTTTTAAATTTATTCTTGCCGTCGTAGTTCACCGTAATTGAACCACAACCAAGATTCACGTCTTCTCCAACTTGTGCATCCCCGATATAACTTAAGTGTGAAGCTTTACTTCTATTACCAAAAACAGTTTTTTTGATTTCTACGAAGTTTCCAACGCGCACTTCATCTCCAATAACTGAATCTGGGCGAATATGTGCAAATGGACCAACTGATACTTCTGTACCAAGTTTGCTGTCATGTACAGTAGATTGACGAATTACCGTACGATCTCCAATTTCACTATCGCGAATTACTGTATGCGGTCCAATTTCACAATCAGAACCAATTACAGTGTTCCCCTCAATAACCGTTCCTGGGTGAAGAACTGTATCACTACCAATAATTGCATCCGCAGAAATGTATGTGTTACTTGGATCAATAATTGTAACACCATTTACCATGTTCTTTCTGTTGATACGATTTTTCATAATAATTTCCGCTTGCGATAGAGCGACTCTGTCGTTAACACCTAACGTTTCATCGAAGTGCTCTGTTTGATAAGCTGATACAATATGACCTTCATTTTTTAAAATTTCAATAACGTCCGGAAGGTAATATTCGCCCTGTACATTATCATTTGAAACTTTAGAAAGTGAAGCAAATAAAGCTTTATTATCAAAACAATACGTACCTGTATTGATTTCTTTAATAGCTAATTCTTTTTCATTCGCATCCTTATGCTCAACAATCTTTTCAACATGACCATTCTCATTACGAACGATACGGCCATATCCAGCAGGCTCTTCTATGTACGCTGTTAGTACCGTCGCCATTGCTCCCGCTTCTTCGTGTTGCTGAAGCAATGCTTCCATCGTTTCAGCAGTTATTAGAGGTGTATCACCACAAATAACTAAAGTTGTTCCCTCTTCATTTGCAAGTACACTTGCAGCTTGATCGACAGCATGAGCTGTACCAAGTTGTTCTGCTTGTAATGCAAACTCACTTACGTTTCCTAGCTGTTCTTGTACCTTTTCAGCACCATGTCCAACGACTGTTACAAGTTTCTGCAATCCTAATTGAGATACTTCATTGACTACATGTTGTACCATTGGTTTTCCACATACAGGATGCAGCACTTTGTATAGCTTGGACTTCATACGTGTGCCTTTACCTGCAGCTAGAATCACTGCAAATCTGTTTGACATATAGACCCTCCATCGCAACCTATTTATCCATTAACGATATTATCCTAAATCATCATATATTTCAAGAAACACATTATAACTATTAAATTTTACCATAATTCTTATAAGATGTTTTACTCTTTAGTATCTTTTTTAAGGAATAAGCTATACTATTTTAAATGATTTTGAAAAAATTAGAAGTTTTTCATCTTTATTTTTTCAAAATATGAATTTTTATAATTAGAAACGTGTATTATTCAAAAAAAAAAACAAACTCCTGTAAATGCTTACAGGAGTTTGCTACAAAATTATAAGACTTTCTTTCAAAAGCCCTTTTCATTCGAATTTTACGAAGCGCCTGCTTCTTCAAACTCAACCTCTTCTAACTCGCCTAAACGATGATACTCTGTTAAAACCGCATCTTGAATTTTAGAGCGTGTATTAGAATTAATTGGATGTGCAATGTCACGGAATTCTCCATCTGGAGTACGTTTACTTGGCATTGCTACAAATAATCCATTATTACCATCAATTACACGAATATCATGAACAACAAATTCATGGTCTAGAGTAATAGAGGCAATTGCTCTCATGCGGCCTTCTGTGTTTACGCGGCGTAATCTTACGTCAGTCACTTCCATCTTGTGTTCACCACCCTTTTCTAAATAAGCGATATATTTGTATAAATTCCACAAAATTTCTATTTTCCCTTTAATTTTTTAAAAATTTTTAAGATAAAAATTTTTATTGTAGTTGAATATAAGGATTAGTAGAGGTTATCGCTTACAAAGAGTTACTTAACTAGGGCAATTACTTCGATTTCAACAGAAACATCTTTCGGTAATTTTGCTACTTGTACACAAGAACGCGCTGGTTTATGAGTAGAGAAATAAGAACCGTATACTTCATTAACAGCATTAAAATCATCCATATCCTTCAAGAATACTGTTGTTTTTACCACTGTATCAAATGAAGCACCTGCTTCTGCTAATACCGCTTGTAAATTTTCAAATACTTGCTCTGTTTGTACTGTTACATCTCCTGTTACAAGTTCTCCACTTGCCGTTAACGGAATTTGTCCTGAACTATAGAACATATTATTTACAATAATCCCTTGTGAATATGGTCCGATTGCCTGTGGTGCTTTGCTTGTTTGAACAACTTTCATACTTTTCACCCTTTTATTATTTATTTTTACTCTTTAAAAATAGTGTACCAAAGGCAGTTTGTCCATCTATTTTGTAATTTATAAATAGGAATAAAAAAAGGTAAAGCTATCTGCTTTACCTTTTTACTCAGCCTCTACAAGCCCTTTATCAAATGGTGCAAGTGCATAATTCCCCTTTTCCACTTGAATCGCTTTTTCTTTCACATCAACTTCTGACAGACGAATTAATGATACAAAGTTATTAATAAGTCTTTCTTCAATATCCGTAGACTCTACTAATACGCCAATCCCAACAACATTAGCTTTAAACTCTTCTAGCATGCTCATCATACCTTGAATGGTTCCGCCAGCTTTCATAAAGTCATCAATAATTAAAACATTGGACCCTTCTGGAAGGCTACGCTTTGCTAAAGTCATCGTTTGGATTCGCTTAGAGGAACCTGATACATAGTTAATACTAACAGTGGGTCCTTCTGTTACCTTATTATCTTTTCTCGCAATTACTACCGGTACATCTAAGTAGTTCGCTACTGCATAAGCAAGCGGAATTCCTTTTGTCGCTACCGTCATAACCGCATCAATTGGTTGCCTAGCAAAAACAGAAGCAAATAAACGACCTGCGCCATTAATCTGGCGAGGATTACTTAAAAGATCCGTCATATATAAGTAACCGCCAGGCAAAATACGGTCTGGGTTTTCAAATAAGCTACAAAGCTCGTTAATAATTAGATTTGCCTCTTCTTCACTTATATAAGGAATATATTTCACTCCTCCTGCTGCTCCTGGTACCGTTTGCAATGTGCCGACACCTTGTTGTTCAAACGTTTGCTTAATAATAACTAAATCTTCACTAATGGAAGATTTAGCCGATTGATACCTTTCAGCAAAAAAAGTGAGAGAAACTAGCTGACGAGGATTTTGTAACAAGTAATACGTCAGATCGACCAATCTTGTACTTCGTCTAATTTTCATACTCTCACCTCAAATCACGAATATTCTAAACAAATCATAACGTATTATACGTCTTTATTCAAGCGTTTCTCGCTCTCCTAATAAACGCACTGCATATACTTGCTCGCAAAATCCTTTTAACCCGTTATATATGCGGTGCATTCGCGAATCATGGTGTACAAGACCAAATACAGTTGGGCCACTTCCACTCATTAATACGGCATCTGCCCCAAAGCGTTTCATCTGTGATTTAATACGTGCAACCTCGGGATGCATCGCAAACGTCACATCTTCTAAAACGTTACCAACAGTATCACAAATTCCTTTATAATCGCCATGGTTAATGACTTCAACCATTTTATCTACATTTGGATGAGTAACACGATTTAATTTTAAATTTCCGTACACGTCAGCAGTAGATACACCAATGTGGGGCTTTGCTAAAACAACCCAACAAGAAGGCGGAGTCTTTATATGTTCAATTTCTTCTCCTCTTCCAGTGGCAATAGCAGTTCCACCATATACACAGAACGATACATCTGAACCAATTTCTGCGCCAAGCTTTGCTAATTCATCGATTGTTAGCCCTAAATTCCATAACTTATTAAGGCCACGTAATGTCGCTGCTGCATCACTACTTCCACCTGCTAATCCAGCGGCTACTGGAATCGTTTTTTCAATAGTAATAGACACACCTTTTTTTACATTAAACTTCACTTTTAATAATTTCGCTGCTTGATAAGCTAAATTGCGTTGGTCGTCTGGGACATACCGATTATGGGACAAAATTTCAATACGGTCTTCTGCTAATTCCGTTAGCTCTAAACGATCTGCCAAGTCGATTGTTGTCATAATCATTTTCACTTCATGATATCCATCTTGTCTTTTTCCCAGTACATCTAACGACAGATTAATCTTTGCTGGTGCTTTCACTAGTAGCTTCAATCTATTCACCCACTCTATGTACTCAATCTTTTATCGTTTATTTTACCATAAATTTATAGTAAGACGATGACACTTCCCTAATTATATCGAAAAGCATTCAGAATGAAACTACTTATGTCAAATGACGGCACCTTTTAGCGTGCAAAAAGCCGAGGAATCTCTCCTCGGCTACCGTAGCATAGAAAGTATCTTACAACTACTGGTTTCGTTTCATTAATTGCTGTTCTGCAATTTCTATAGCACGTTTCACCATATTACCAGCATCTTTCGCACGAATTCCGCCCCATCCTTCTTTCTGAACAACATCATAAAAGCCAAGCTCTTTTGCAAGCTCTTCTTTAAATTGATTTGACATGACTCCTCTTCGTCTACTCAATGCAGAGTCCCTCCTTATTTTGCTACGGTATAATTAGTATGCAAAATAATATAGCTTTTCATTTATGGGAATATATGTAACGAAAAATACATTAATTATAAAATACTTCATTTTGAGATTCATCGTAAAATGTTAGCTCTACTGTCTCTGTTAAAACATCTGCATAACTATAAGATACACGTTGCAATGCATCTTCTTGCTGGTCTAATTGTACAACAAACACAGAACGATACGTTTCTGCAAGTACACCTGATTGCTCCACAGTTTTTCTTCTCCCACTATTTGCCTTTAACATAAGTCGCTGTCCAAGATGGTGATCTAATTCGCTTTTAATTTCATCTAAACGTTTTGACATATACTTTGCTACACCTCGCTGTAATTTAGATTGAACACTTAAAACACGATATATCTATCCCAATTATTAACCGCAATTCACAGACAATATCATTATAAAAGCATCATGCGTTCAAATAGATAGAAGAAATACTATATTCTAAAAGTATCATTGTATAGTCTGCACGTTCTTGCCGCTTTTTATCCAGACTCATTTAAATCATTTCCACATAAAAAAGCAAGATACGTATGTACCTTGCTCATTCGTCATAATGTTGAAAGGGCAATCCTGTTCGTAAAATCCCTCTTGTTTCAATTCCGCCTAGTCCCTTTTCGCCAGTAATTGTATTACGCACAACGTCCCATACATTTACTCTTTCCATAAATGAAGTGAAACTAATTTTGCCAACTACATATACAGGATCTAGAGCATGAATATTAATTCTAGACGGTGAACTAGCAAAATTAGCACCTGCCCGAATCAACGCCTCAAAGTGTGATTGACAAGCCCCAGCAAAAATAACGAGTTGATCTAACGATGGATACTTTTTCCGCACTTCTCGAACGGCCTGTACAAAATGTCTAGAATGTCTATATGCTGCTAAATCTCCCATAACTCCTTTTGACTTTGTATATGCATCATGTCCTGTAATAACTAAAATGTCTGGGCGAAAATGATCTATTAAGTCTACTACCTTTTCATGCATCTCCGTTTCCTTACAATGAATACCTTGAACAGGAACGCCTATTTTATTATATAAATCCAAGCACTTGCGCAAATATAAAGGATCTCCATCTATATGCAATACACGTCCTGGCATTTGAAAATAATTCACTTCACTTGTATATCCACCAGTTGAATTATGTTCATGTCTTTGTTTCATCAACACGTAATCTTGCTGAAACAACCGGTAAGTACGCTCCATCGTTTCTTTTTCACGCTTCACTCTATTTTTATGTTCTCGTTGATCTATACTAACTAAATCTGCAAGTGGTGCATCCGCCACAAGTCTAATTTCCTCTCCAAATAATATTGCCATATCGCCTTTTATTTCTATAATACGAAAAAGAATATCCCTATTATGAGAATATCGTTCAACTAATTCTCCAACATGTAAATCCATTCTCCTACCTCCAAACTCCAAACTCGTTAGGCCATCTTACCTGTTTTTAAAGTATGAATTTAGGAAAGGAAAGGTGACAAAAGGGACAGCTCAAGTTGAACTGTCCCTTTCATATTCTTATGACAATTTATGAAGAATTAATGCATTACTTAATGTTGCAAACTCTTCGATAGATAGCGTTTCGCCTCTTCGCTTCGGATCAATTCCTACTTCTGTCAAAATTCGATCCAACAGCTCTTTATCTTTCGGGAAACCATTTAAATTATTTGATAAATTATTCATTAAAGTTTTACGACGCTGTGCGAAACTTGCTCGTACTACTTCAAAGAAGAAAGTTTCATCTGTCACTTCTACAACTGGTTTAGGACGCTTTAGAAGACGGATAATCGCAGAATCAACATTTGGTTGTGGCACAAACACTGTACGCGGTACAGTCATAACTGTTTCTACCTCTGTATAATACTGAATGGCAATTGATAAAGAACCATACTCTTTCGTTCCTGGTTTAGCAGCTAAACGATCCCCAACTTCTTTTTGCATCATAACAACAAATCCACGAACCGGTAATTTTTCTTCGAGCAATTTAAATAAAATTGGCGTTGTAATATAGTATGGTAAGTTAGCTACTACCATTACATCTTGTCCTTCTTCAAATTGCTCACTAAACACTTCATGTACATCTGCTTTTAGTACATCTTTATTTATAACTGTAACGTTGCTATATGGAGCTAACGTCTCGTCTAAAATTGGTAATAATCTCTGATCAATTTCAAAAGCCACTACTTTTTTAGCACGCTTCGCCAATTGCTCTGTTAACGCACCGATACCTGGTCCAATTTCAATTGCGCCACTTTCTGAACCGATTTCTGCGTGATCAACGATACGATTTAATACATTCGTATCAATTAAAAAATTTTGTCCTAAACTTTTTTTGAATGAAAATCCATACTTTTCAACAATGTCTTTCGTACGATTTGGTGTTGCGATATCCTTCATTTTTTTTCCTCCTGTATTACTTGCTTATAAGCTTCTGCAAATGATTCCTTTGAAACCTGAAACATTTGTAAACGTTTATGTAACTGTTTTGCGTTTGTATAACCAATCTTTAATAGCTTACCCACTCTTTCTCTGCGACTCTTTGCCATTTCTCCGCCCACTAAGCCCGCATCGACTAGATCACTCCAACTAATTTCACTTGTGTAAGCTTCCATTTCTTCATGTATATTCTCTAAAGCACGGCGAATCGACTCATTAGAAGCATGTTCGATTCCAACACCTTTTTTCCTTTTAGCAAGTGCTTCTTCCTTCGTTAAAAAAGCATGCTTACATCCAGGAACCTTGTCAGAAATAATTTTTCGAATACGCTCTCCAGGATAATCCGGATCTGTGAAAATAATAACGCCTCGTTTTTGCTGCGCTAATTTAACTTGCTCAATAACGTGATCACCGATTGCTGAACCGTTCGTTTCGATTGTATCCGCATCAACAGCACGTTTAATCGCAACTGTATCATCTTTACCTTCTACAACGATAATCTCTTTAATTTTCATGCTTGCCTCCACACTCTTTTCATCTCTACTTAGTAAAACAAAAAAATGACGACTTTTCCATTATTATTTTCCCAATCGTACATTTTAAAAAGTAGAAGAGAAAAATCTTTGTTCACTATCCTTATTGTAACACTTCTATCTCCATCTTAATTTATCCGCAATATTTCTACACTTATGTTATGGGTAAATAGTGGGTTCTTATCACTTCTACTATCTCTCTTCTCAAAAAACAAAAAAAGAATGGGACTCCCCATTCTTTTTTATTCAACACCAAATAAGGATTTGGCATTCTTTGTTGTTACTTGCGCTACTTCGTCATAAGAAATTCCTTTTAAATTCGCAATTTCTTCTGCTACCAGTTTTACATAACTAGGTTCATTTCGTTTCCCTCGAAATGGGTGTGGTGTTAAATACGGGCAATCTGTCTCTATCAATAATTTTTCTAACGGAATCTCCATAGCAACTTCTTTCGGTTTCTTGGCATTTTTAAATGTTACTGGCCCACCTAATGAAATTAAAAAGTTCATATCGACACATCGCTGCGCTACTTCTACACTACCGCTAAAGCAATGCATAATGCCCCCTACTTCAGCTGCATTCTCTTCCTCTAGGATATCAACAATATCTTGAGTTGCATCGCGGTTATGTATAATAATCGGTAATTTCACCTTTTTCGCTAATGCAATTTGTTTACGGAATACTTCCTTCTGTATTTCTTTTGGAGACTTATCCCAGTGATAATCTAATCCCATTTCCCCAATTGCAACTACTTTAGGATGAGCCGCTAATTCTTCTAACCAAGCTAAATGTTCTTCTTTCATATCGATTGCATCAACAGGATGCCATCCAACTGCAGCGTAAATAAAATCATAAGCCTCTGCTAATTCAATTGCTTTCTTTATCGTTACTTCATCAAATCCAACAACAACTGTATATGTAACTCCCGCTTCTTTCATTCTCGCGATAACTTCTTGTAAATCTTCTTCAAATTGCTCTGCATTTAAATGTGAATGTGTATCAAACAACATAATAAATAACTCCTTTTATATTGAAATCAATTCTCTCATAGAAAAACTACACTCTTTCTAACTTAACGATAACAATACTTCAATTTTAATGCAAAAAACGGAATGTAAAAAGAAAAAAGACGCTTCACCAATGTTACACGTGAAACATCTCTTTTCTTGTCTCAATTACTTGATTTTTGTACCATTTGGTAAATTCTGGTCAATTGATGCTAATGACAATACGCCATTCTCTTCACCTGCTAAAATCATACCTTGTGATAATTCACCACGTAATTTTACAGGTTTTAAATTCGTTACACAAATAACCTTTTTACCTTTTAGTTCTTCTGGGGAATAGAATTTAGCAATCCCAGAAACCACTTGGCGCTTCTCTGTACCTAAATCAAGCTGAATTTTTAACAACTTATCTGCTTTTTTCACAGGTTCAGCGGATATTACTTCAGCTACTCGTAATTCTACTTTAAAGAAATCATCAATTGTAATTTCTTCTGCCTTTGGTTCTTCTGCTTTTTTCTCTTCTACTTTAGGAGCAGAACCTTGCATTTGTTCTTTAATATACCCCACTTCTACTTCCATTTCCAAACGAGGGAAGATTGGGTTTCCTTTTTCTACTTTTGTTCCAGCTGGAATACATCCAATTGTAGATAGGCTTTCCCAAGATTTATGCGCCTCTTCAGTAAGTCCAAGTTGAGCAAACATCTTACTTGGTGCTACTGTTAGGAATGGCATAAGCATAATACCTGTTTGACGAAGTACCTCAGCTAAGTGGGCCATTACAGACGCAAGTTTTTCGCGATCATTCTCATCCTTCGCTAATACCCACGGCTGCGTTTCATCAATATATTTGTTCGTACGGCTAACTAATTGCCAAATGGAACTTAGCGCTACAGAGAATTCCATATTCTCCATTGCCTCTTCTACTTTTTTCAATGTATCTTTGGCAAATGTCACTAACGTTTCATCGAACTCAGTTACATTTGCTTTAAATGCAGGAATTTCCCCGTTAAAGTATTTATCAATCATAGCTACTGTACGATTTAATAAGTTACCTAAATCATTCGCTAAATCAAAGTTGATTCGTTCAACAAATCCTTCTGGTGTGAATACTCCATCAGATCCAAATGGAACTTCGCGAAGTAAGTAGTAACGCAATGCATCTAATCCGTAACGATCAATTAGTGTAACTGGATCTACTACGTTTCCTTTTGACTTACTCATTTTTCCATCCTTCATTAAAATCCAGCCATGAGCAAAGACTTTCTTCGGAAGTGGTAAATCTAAAGCCATTAAAATAATTGGCCAATAAATTGTGTGGAAACGAACGATTTCTTTCCCAACTAAATGGACATCTGCTGGCCAGAATTTTTTATACTTCTCTTCATTTTCTGTTCCATATCCTAATGCAGTAATGTAATTAGACAACGCATCTACCCATACGTAAATAACGTGTTTTGGGTTACCTGGAACACGAACTCCCCAGTCAAATGAAGTACGAGAAACAGCTAAATCTTCTAATCCTGGTTTAATGAAGTTATTAATCATTTCATTTTTACGGGACTCCGGCTGAATGAAATGGGGGTTATCTTCATAGAACTTTAATAGTCGGTCTACATATTTACCCATTCTAAAGAAATAAGACTCTTCGCGAACAAGTTCTACAGCGTGACCACTATCTGGGCTTTTTCCACCAACTACTTTGTCACCTTCCATAATTGGATCGACTAATTGATGCGCTGTATAGAATGTTTCATCTTGTACAGAATACCAACCTTCATATTCATCAAGATAAATATCACCTTGATCTACTAGCTGCTTGAAGATTTTCTCAACAACATCTTTATGACGATCTTCAGTTGTACGAATAAAATCATCATAAGAGATATCCATCTTCTCCCAAAGTTCTTTAATCCCTGATACAATGTTATCCACATATGCCTGTGGTGTAACATTTAGTTCTTCTGCTTTCTTTTGGATCTTCTGTCCATGCTCATCAGTTCCTGTTAAATAATGAACATTGTATCCTTGCATACGCTTATATCGTGCCATCGCATCTCCTGCTACTGTCGTATAAGCATGTCCAATGTGTAACTTTCCACTTGGATAATAAATTGGGGTAGTAATATAAAAGGACTTATTTTCCTCTTTCATCGTTTTGGACCTCCCGAATAACCTCATATGTATTTATAAACAGTATATCAAAAACTCATATATAAAGTGAAACTTTAATCCGTGGAGAGGGTTCATCCCCCATGGATTATTAGCCCACACCAATCGGGCTTTTACGAGCAGCCCGACTCCCACTTAACTTCTTTGCTCCGGCTAAATTTTGAAGTGGGAGTCTTACTGCTCGTTAATGCGGGATAAAAACGAGTTAATGCTCGATATCTTTATCATCTATTACTCATATTCAAAAAAAATATACAATATATTTCCCGAAAAGTATAAACATTACAAAAAATAATACAAAACAATTGTAGAAATGACTTACATTCTATCATATATAAGAAGTATAAAAATCTATAAATCTTTTTTAAAAATATAGAATTTAATAATTGACGGAAATGTAAATGATTGGTATCATATGTCCATAGGGTATTTTGTCGAAAAATGACGAATCAAAAAAATAGACTCGAAACTTATAAACTATTTATTTAGGAGGAAAAGAATTATGAAATCTACTGGTATCGTTCGTAAAGTTGATGAATTAGGTCGTGTAGTAATTCCAATCGAATTACGCCGTACTTTAGGTATTGCAGAAAAGGATGCTCTTGAAATCTACGTTGATGATGAAAAAATCATCTTAAAGAAATATAAACCAAACATGACTTGCCAAGTAACTGGTGAAGTATCTGATGGTAACCTATCTTTAGCTGAAGGTAAAATTATCTTAAGTAAAGAAGGCGCTGAACAAGTCTTAAACGAACTTCAAGATTATATCGAAACAGCAAAATAAGCTTCTCAATTATGAGAAGCTTATTTTTTATCCACATGATAGATTTGATATACGTCGCGTTTCGACAAATCTCGGTCTTTAGCGACTATTTTTATCGCTTCTTTTGAATTCATACCTTTTTCATTTATATAATGTTCAATATGATTATATACTGAAATAGCTTCCCACCATTGTTCTTCTGGAGTAGGTTCTTCTGTTGAACCTGCTACTAAAATACAAAACTCACCACGAACTTCATTTTGCTTCGTCCACTCAATCGCTTCTTCAATTGTTCCACGAATAAACTCTTCAAATTTTTTCGTTAGCTCACGACATAATACGATTTCCCTATTTCCTAATACTTCTTGCATAGAGATTAAAGTATCATCTAAACGATGTGGCGCCTCATAAAACATCATTGTAGTTGGAATATAGCGTAGTTTTTCTAATTCAAGCTTACGTCCCTTTTTATTTCTTTGCAGGAAACCATAGAAATAAAAATGTTTTGTCTCAAGTCCTGATGCAATCAATGCTGTAAGGGCTGCATTTGCCCCAGGAAGCGGGATAACATGATATTGTTCTGCTACAGCCTCTACAACGATATCATAACCAGGATCTGAAATACATGGCATACCAGCATCGCTCACAATGGCTACAGTCTTACCTTCTTCTAACTTATCTAAAATTTTCCGTCCACTTACTCCTTTATTATGCTCATGATAACTCATAACTGGTGTTTCAATTTCAAAGTAATTACAAAGTTTCTTCGTTTGCCTTGTATCTTCCGCTGCAATAATGTCTGCCTCTTTTAAAATTCGGATTGCACGAAATGTCATATCCTCTAAATTTCCGATTGGAGTCGGTACTAAATATAAAACTCCCTTTTCATTTTGCTGAAAGCTTTTTTGCTGCCACATAGCGTTCTCCTTTTTGCATATATTCTTCTTTTTTTTTCCTCGTTAACTGCTTAAAGTGATACTCAGCTTGCATAGCCGTTCGTTTATCCTCGTGATCCTCTACATATTTTAAAACAACTGGAAGTCTAGCGCGTGTATATCTAGCACCTTTTCCACTATTATGGGTCTGAATCCGTTTTTCTATATGATTCGTGTATCCAGCATAATAACTTCCATCAGAACACTCCACCACATAAAAACAATGCTTATTCTTCTCCATATAAAATTGAACGAAGCTCCTTTGTATATTCATTGTTTTCTTCATATACAAAAAGAGGTGGTAAGATTTTTAAATCTGCATTCCCATCCTTAATTCCTTCAATTAACAATGTATTCGCTTCTTTACCAGCCTTAGGATAAACAAATCGCACACGTTTCGGTTCAATTTTGTATTTACGCATTAATGTGACGATGTCGAGCAAACGACCTGGACGATGTACAAATGCTACTTTCCCACCCTGTTTCACTAGCTGACTACTTGCGTATACAACATCTTCTAGTGTGCACATAATTTCATGACGAGCTATCGCTAAATGTTCATTCATATTCTTCTCAGAAGTTTGTGGTGTTTGAAAATAAGGAGGATTACATGTTACAACATCATATTGATGACGTCCAAGTTTCTCCGGCATATCTTTCAAATCTCCATGGATTAAATGAATTCTTTCTACTAAATTATTGTATTGAACACTTCTTATTCCCATATCATATAAGCGCTCTTGAATTTCTACACCTGTAATTTTCCCTTTTGTCCTTGTACTTAATAAAAGAGGGATAACTGCGTTACCTGTACACAAATCAAGTAAATTACCTTTTTGAATTGGCACCCAAGCAAAATCTGCAAGTAAAACAGCATCCAAAGAAAAATTAAATACTGATGGACTTTGTACAATCTTCATATCTTGCGCTAATAAGTAATCTAAACGCTCATCTTCATATAAATTCATATATTGCTCCCTTTCTTACACTTAACCTACCCTATTTCATCTTCTATTAATGTAAAAATAAATTTCATTCTACTCTCATGTATAAAAAATTACCTTTCCAATTATATTGGAAAGGTAATCTCACTTTTTATTTAAAAATGACAGACAGAATAAACAATCTCCCTCTTTACGTACACTTCCATAATGTAGATTGCAAATATGAAAACCTTCTTGATATAGTCTCGCTAGATTATCGTAGCCTTCACCAATATCTGTCTTCGCCTTCATTTCTTTGCGTTTTTGAGTTTTTTGTTTTTCCTTGTTCTGCACTTCTTCAAAACGATGTCGCAAATTTTCATTTTCCATTTTTATATGTTGGTTTTCTTCCAATAATTCTGCAAGATGTTGTTTTAATTCTCCCAACTGTTTGTATAAATGTCCAATTTGCTCTTCCATACTAGAAACCGATGCAAAAATATCCTTTTTCTCCACAAGCACCCACCTCATTAATCTGTGGTTTGACTCGAAACGACCCCTTTATTCATTAATTCATCTAACGTATATTCTACTATCCGTTCCTTGTCTACTAGTTCCACTTGAATTAATCTTTCTAAAATATTTAATCCGATAACACGGCCAGTACCGTGCGGTGTTTGTATACGTTGATCTAAATCAGGAAGTTGTTCCTTTGCTGCCTCATATTCATCATTCTCATATTTTAAGCAACACATTAAGCGACCACATAAACCAGAGATTTTTGCAGGATTTAATGATAAATTTTGATCTTTTGCCATTTTAATGGATACAGGTTCAAAATCTCCTAAAAAAGTAGAACAACAAAGCATACGACCACATGGACCAATACCACCAAGCATTTTTGCTTCGTCACGAACGCCGATCTGTCTCAGCTCAATTCTTGTCCTAAAAATTGCCGCTAAGTCTTTCACTAGTTCCCGGAAATCAATCCGACCATCCGCAGTAAAGTAAAAAATAATCTTATTACGATCGAACGTATACTCTACATCTACAAGCTTCATATCAAGATTATGTTCTCCTACCTTTTGTTGACAAACTTGATATGCTTCTTTCGCAGCATGCCTATTCTCTTCAACAATGGTACGATCATTTTCATTTGCAATACGAATAACTTTTTTTAGCGGTAATACAACGTCATTTTCATCAACTTGCTTTTTGGTAATAACTACTTTTCCATACTCAATACCTCTTACCGTTTCTACAATTACAAACTCATTTTCTGAGATATCGAACTGATTTGGATCAAAGTAATATACCTTTCCGGCCTTCTTAAAGCGAACACCTACTACATCATACAAAACGGTCATCCCTCCTGCAACCGCAACACTAACTGTTCGAACACAAGCTGCGCATTTACATTAGCGTTGATTCTATTTTTTGCCTCTAATATATTAAAGAGAGCTGATACAATGCGCTTCTGAGCATAAGAAAAGGATTCAAACATCTCTTTCTGCTCATGAAAAACAAGACGATCTTCTTCTCCAAGTTGAACATATAATAAATCCTTATAAATAAGGAGTAACATATCTAAGCCTTGCTGTAATTGTTCTTTCTCTCCAAAGTGCTTCCCCCATTTTTCTTGTACAAAAAAAATAGAGGCCTTATCTTTTTCGAGCGCTTCACATAATTTTATCACTAAAGCTCTCGCTTGTGCAAACCATTCATCATTACACATTAATAAAGCTTCTTCAAAACTATTTGTAAGCTGCGCAGCAAGTGTAGATAAAGAAACTGTAATACCTTCTTCCTCTAACCTCTTAATTAAAGATTCTGTAGGCAACGGCCTAAACGTAACAACTTGACAACGAGATAAGATTGTATTTAAAATCTGATGACTTTGTTCAGTAAGTAAAATAGCTGTTGTATCACTACTTGGTTCTTCTAAAAACTTTAAGAGCGTATTCGCTGCATTTGCTGTCATACGATCTGCATGCTCAATAATATATACTTTTTTATTTGCTTCTAATCCTGTTTTTGAAAACTCTTCTTGTAAATCATGAATTTGCTGTTTTTTAATAGATAATCCATCTGGTTTTACAATATGTAAGTTTGGGTAGTTACCTGAATCAATTCGGCGACAATTCGTACATACATGACAAGGCTCTACACCATTTCTTTGTGAACAGAGAAAACTTTTTGCCATTTGAATTGCTGTGGCGAACTTCCCAGTCCCTTTCCCTCCCTCTAACAAGTAAGCGTGGGATATACGCTCTTTTGCAATGCTATTCATCAACATTTTGACACCGATGGGCTGTATAGCAGAAAGCTGCTCCCACGTATTTATCATACTGCATACCTCACTTATTTCATTCTTTCCTTCTATTATAACAATTTATCTTCTATAATCTGAACAACTTCTTCTATAAGTTTTTTCATTGGTTGATCAGCATTTACTAATACAATGCGATTAGAGAAACGCTCTACAACTTGTAAATACCCTTCACGCACACGTTTATGGAAAGAGATATCTTCCATATCTAGTCGATTTACTTCACGTCCTGCATCTTTTCCAATTCGTGCTAAACCTACCTCTGGCTCAATATCTAAATAGATTGTTAAACTAGGCATACAATCTTCCGTTGCGAAACGATTAATTTCAAATACTTTATCCATACCTAAGCCTCTTGCATATCCTTGATATGCTAAAGAGCTATCTATAAAACGATCACATAGTACAAGATAGTTTTCCTCAAGTGCTGGCATAACTTTTTCCACTAAATGTTGTCTACGTGCAGCAGCATATAAGAGCGCCTCTGTACGTGCTTCCATCATCGTATACTCTTTTTTATGTAAAATTGTTCTAATATCTTCAGAAATTGCAATACCACCTGGTTCTCTGGTCGCCATTACCTTTTGTTCCTTTTGCTCAAAATATGGTAATAAACTTTTAATTAATGTTGTTTTACCCGAACCTTCTGGCCCTTCAATTGTTACAAATAATCCCTTCATCCTAAAACCTACTTTCTATATCATACACGTTCATATATTTCGTACTACCTTGAAAACGAGCCCCTGTTTTCTCTAAATGAGTAATTTGCTTTGTATGTTCTTGAGTAATTCTCTCTCCATACATGATCAATGGAATTCCAGGTGGATACGGAATCACCATTTCTGCAGCTATCATACCAACGGCTTCTTCTATAGATACTAACTTCGTTTCATATCTCTCTAATTGTTTATACGTATACGGTAAAGGGGAAATCTCCCCTTTATAAGTATAACGAATTGATGCTGTCTTGTCTTTTACCTTATATTGCTGCATAGCTAATCGAATGATCTCTATAGCTTTCATATACCCCTCATTTACTTGTAACGGTAATATAAATAGGACGTTATATGGATCTGCCATTTCCGTATATATACCGACTTTTTCAAATACAGACTGTAATTCATACCCCGATAACTGACAGCGAGTTTGCACCGTAACTTTTAATTCATCTTGCGATGGATATTGTAAAATAGCTATTTGTGGGATAGATCGCAATCCTTCTTTAAATCGGCGTAAAAACTCAACGATTTCATCATGACCTTCTTCCTTTATAACAGCTATTGCAAAACGTGCTATATCAAGAGAAGCCATAATTGGATACGATGGGCTACTAGATTGTAGCATACTTAAATAGGAGGAAACTTTTTCTTCGCTCACCAAACGGCTATTTATATGTAAATAAGATCCCATTGTCATCGCAGGTAATGTTTTATGTGCGGAATGAACCACAATATCCGCACCATAAACTAATGCTGACTTCGGGAAGGGGTCCCCTATACAAAAATGCGCCCCATGGGCTTCATCTACTAGAACAGGAATTTTATGTGCATGTGCGTAAGCGATACTTGCCTCTAAATCAATTCCCATACCATAGTAATTAGGATGTGTTAAAATAAGTGCTTTTGCATTTGGATACTTTGTAATTGCCTCCTTAATAATTTCATCATGAACACCTACTGGTACGTTATGTACTTCATCAATCCATGGATTTAAAAAGACCGGATTAGCCCCTGCTAATTTCAAACCATTAATGATCGATTTATGACAATTTCTTTGTACGAGGACAATATCATGTTCGCCGCAGCAAGACAAAATCATTGCTAAATTTCCAACTGTTGAACCATTAATTAAAAAATAACTTTTGTGCACGCCATATACTTCAGCTAATAATTGCTGTGCTTCATCTATACATTCAAACGGGCTATGTAAATCATCTAATCCTGTTAACTCTGTTACATCAATTGATAATATGTCCTTAAACCCCCCTGAAGCTTTCTGAGGGAAGTTTAAACCATTCTTATGACCCGGAACATGAAAAGATAGTAGTCGCCTTTCTTTAAATTCCATTAGCGCCTCATATAAAGGCATACGATTTTGATTCATATATATCTCTTCCTTATTATTCATTCTGTATCTATTATACAGATATTAGGGCAAAAAAAATAATAGGCATAATGCCTATTTAAAAATATGATACTTCTAATTTTCGCAGTTGTTTTAAATAATGTATATACTTCGGGTCAGTTGTCTCAGTATTCACCAGATTTCTTTCGCACTCGTAACATATTAAATTATTATATACATATATTCCTTCCCCTCTTTTTGTCTCACAAACGATGCAAATTTCACTTGGTAATTTCATAATCTTTCCTCCCTTTTTAAATAAACATATTATATACCTCTATTCCTTAACAAATTTCCGGAAAATATACATCAATTTTTTATATAATATGATTTATTCTTGGGCAACGTGTTTGTATTACTTATGTATTCCCTTTACTTCTTTCATGTACTGTTTAAAAACAAAAAAACACAAGTCAAAAGACTTGTGTTTTTAGCTTGCTTGGCGACGTCCTACTCTCACAGGGACAAGGTCCCAACTACCATCGGCGCTAGAGAGCTTAACTTCCGTGTTCGGTATGGGAACGGGTGTGACCTCTCTGCCATCATCACCAAACTATTGAAGGCATATTCCTTCAAAACTAGATAACATTTGCTTCATATTATATGGTTAAGTCCTCGATCTATTAGTATTCGTCAGCTCCACATGTCACCATGCTTCCACCTCGAACCTATCAACCTGATCATCTTTCAGGGATCTTACTAGCTTACGCTATGGGAAATCTCATCTTGAGGGGGGCTTCATGCTTAGATGCTTTCAGCACTTATCCCTTCCGCACATAGCTACCCAGCTATGCCCTTGGCAGAACAACTGGTACACCAGCGGTGCGTCCATCCCGGTCCTCTCGTACTAAGGACAGCTCCTCTCAAATTTCCTGCGCCCACGACGGATAGGGACCGAACTGTCTCACGACGTTCTGAACCCAGCTCGCGTACCGCTTTAATGGGCGAACAGCCCAACCCTTGGGACCGACTACAGCCCCAGGATGCGATGAGCCGACATCGAGGTGCCAAACCTCCCCGTCGATGTGGACTCTTGGGGGAGATAAGCCTGTTATCCCCGGGGTAGCTTTTATCCGTTGAGCGATGGCCCTTCCATGCGGAACCACCGGATCACTAAGCCCGACTTTCGTCCCTGCTCGACTTGTAGGTCTCGCAGTCAAGCTCCCTTATGCCTTTGCACTCTACGAATGATTTCCAACCATTCTGAGGGAACCTTTGGGCGCCTCCGTTACACTTTAGGAGGCGACCGCCCCAGTCAAACTGCCCACCTGACACTGTCTCCCGGGTCGATAAGACCCGTAGGTTAGAATTTCAATACAGTCAGGGCGGTATCCCACCAGCGCCTCCACCGAAGCTAGCGCTCCGGTTTCAATGGCTCCCGCCTATCCTGTACAAACTGTACCAAAATTCAATATCAGGCTACAGTAAAGCTCCACGGGGTCTTTCCGTCCTGTCGCGGGTAACCTGCATCTTCACAGGTACTATAATTTCACCGAGTCTCTGGTTGAGACAGTGCCCAAATCGTTACACCTTTCGTGCGGGTCGGAACTTACCCGACAAGGAATTTCGCTACCTTAGGACCGTTATAGTTACGGCCGCCGTTTACTGGGGCTTCAGTTCAGAGCTTCGCTTACGCTAACCCCTCTCCTTAACCTTCCAGCACCGGGCAGGTGTCAGCCCCTATACTTCGCCTTACGGCTTCGCAGAGACCTGTGTTTTTGCTAAACAGTCGCTTGGGCCTATTCACTGCGGCTTTCCGTTAAGAAAGCACCCCTTCTCCCGAAGTTACGGGGTCATTTTGCCGAGTTCCTTAACCAGAGTTCTCTCGCACACCTTAGGATTCTC
Organism: Bacillus sp. 41-22; assembly: GCF_025809295.1. Taxonomy (NCBI): domain Bacteria; kingdom Bacillati; phylum Bacillota; class Bacilli; order Caryophanales; family Bacillaceae; genus Bacillus; species Bacillus sp. 41-22. The sequence goes on along the minus strand of NZ_CP084035.1, from coordinate 32,359 downwards.
TCCTCGCCTACCTGTGTCGGTTTGCGGTACAGGCACCTTTTATCTCGCTAGAAGCTTTTCTTGGCAGCGGGGAATCAAAGACTTCGCTCCATAAGGAGCTTCCCCATCACAGCTCAGCCTTCACGATAAGCGGATTTGCCTACTTATCAGCCTAACTGCTTGGACGTGCACAACCAATCGCACGCTTCTTCTATCCTTCTGCGTCCCTCCATTGCTCAAACGATAAAGAGGTGGTACAGGAATATCAACCTGTTGTCCATCGCCTACGCCTGTCGGCCTCGGCTTAGGTCCTGACTAACCCTGAGCGGACGAGCCTTCCTCAGGAAACCTTAGGCATTCGGTGGACGGGATTCTCACCCGTCTTTCGCTACTCATACCGGCATTCTCACTTCTAAGCGCTCCACCAGTCCTTCCGGTCTGACTTCACTGCACTTAGAACGCTCCCCTACCACTGATACCATTGGTATCAATTCGCAGCTTCGGTGGTGTATTTAGCCCCGGTACATTTTCGGCGCAGAGTCACTCGACTAGTGAGCTATTACGCACTCTTTAAATGGTGGCTGCTTCTGAGCCAACATCCTAGTTGTCTAAGCAACTCCACATCCTTTTCCACTTAATACACACTTTGGGACCTTAGCTGGCGATCTGGGCTGTTTCCCTCTTGACTACGGATCTTATCACTCGCAGTCTGACTCCTAAGGATAAGTCATTGGCATTCGGAGTTTGACTGAATTCGGTAATCCGATGAGGACCCCTAGTTCAATCAGTGCTCTACCTCCAAGACTCTTACACTTAAGGCTAGCCCTAAAGCTATTTCGGGGAGAACCAGCTATCTCCAGGTTCGATTGGAATTTCTCCGCTACCCACACCTCATCCCCGCACTTTTCAACGTGCGTGGGTTCGGGCCTCCATTCAGTGTTACCTGAACTTCACCCTGGACATGGGTAGATCACCTGGTTTCGGGTCTACGACCACGTACTAAACGCCCTATTCAGACTCGCTTTCGCTGCGGCTCCGCCTCTTCAGCTTAACCTCGCACGGGATCGTAACTCGCCGGTTCATTCTACAAAAGGCACGCCATCACCCATTAACGGGCTCTGACTATTTGTAGGCACACGGTTTCAGGATCTCTTTCACTCCCCTTCCGGGGTGCTTTTCACCTTTCCCTCACGGTACTGGTTCACTATCGATCACTAGGGAGTATTTAGCCTTGGGAGATGGTCCTCCCAGATTCCGACGGAATTTCACGTGTTCCGCCGTACTCAGGATACATTCAAGAGAGAACGAAGTTTCGACTACGGGGTTATTACCCTCTGTGACGGACCTTTCCAGGTCGCTTCGTCTACCTCGTTCCTTTGTAACTCCGTATAGAATGTCCTACAACCCCAAGAGGCAAGCCTCTTGGTTTGGGCTAGATTCCGTTTCGCTCGCCGCTACTCAGGAAATCGCATTTGCTTTCTCTTCCTCCAGGTACTTAGATGTTTCAGTTCCCTGGGTCTGTCCTCCATACCCTATGTATTCAGGTAAGGATACCATACCATTACGTATAGTGGGTTTCCCCATTCGGAAATCTTCGGATCAAAGCTTACTTACAGCTCCCCGAAGCATATCGGCGTTAGTCCCGTCCTTCATCGACTCCTAGTGTCAAGGCATCCACCGTGCGCCCTTTCTAACTTAACCAAACTAAAATTAAAAAATATGAGCTACACTGTTATCTAGTTTTCAAAGAACATACCATTTGCTATATAAAATAGCTTTTTGGTGGAGCCTAGCGGGATCGAACCGCTGACCTCCTGCGTGCAAGGCAGGCGCTCTCCCAGCTGAGCTAAGGCCCCGTAAAATGTATGGTGGGCCTAAATGGACTCGAACCATCGACCTCACGCTTATCAGGCGTGCGCTCTAACCAGCTGAGCTATAGGCCCATACAAATTGCGGAATTTATTTATATCATATTCCTATTTAAGAGTCAATACTTATATTGAACTCTCAAAACTAAACGAAAACGAAACACGGAAACTTATATTGATGAACTGCGTTCATCAATTCTCCATAGAAAGGAGGTGATCCAGCCGCACCTTCCGATACGGCTACCTTGTTACGACTTCACCCCAATCATCTGTCCCACCTTAGGCGGCTGGCTCCATAAAGGTTACCCCACCGACTTCGGGTGTTACAAACTCTCGTGGTGTGACGGGCGGTGTGTACAAGGCCCGGGAACGTATTCACCGCGGCATGCTGATCCGCGATTACTAGCGATTCCAGCTTCATGTAGGCGAGTTGCAGCCTACAATCCGAACTGAGAACGGTTTTATGAGATTAGCTCCACCTCGCGGTCTTGCAGCTCTTTGTACCGTCCATTGTAGCACGTGTGTAGCCCAGGTCATAAGGGGCATGATGATTTGACGTCATCCCCACCTTCCTCCGGTTTGTCACCGGCAGTCACCTTAGAGTGCCCAACTTAATGATGGCAACTAAGATCAAGGGTTGCGCTCGTTGCGGGACTTAACCCAACATCTCACGACACGAGCTGACGACAACCATGCACCACCTGTCACTCTGCTCCCGAAGGAGAAGCTCTATCTCTAGAGTTTTCAGAGGATGTCAAGACCTGGTAAGGTTCTTCGCGTTGCTTCGAATTAAACCACATGCTCCACCGCTTGTGCGGGCCCCCGTCAATTCCTTTGAGTTTCAGCCTTGCGGCCGTACTCCCCAGGCGGAGTGCTTAATGCGTTAACTTCAGCACTAAAGGGCGGAAACCCTCTAACACTTAGCACTCATCGTTTACGGCGTGGACTACCAGGGTATCTAATCCTGTTTGCTCCCCACGCTTTCGCGCCTCAGTGTCAGTTACAGACCAGAAAGTCGCCTTCGCCACTGGTGTTCCTCCATATCTCTACGCATTTCACCGCTACACATGGAATTCCACTTTCCTCTTCTGCACTCAAGTCTCCCAGTTTCCAATGACCCTCCACGGTTGAGCCGTGGGCTTTCACATCAGACTTAAGAAACCACCTGCGCGCGCTTTACGCCCAATAATTCCGGATAACGCTTGCCACCTACGTATTACCGCGGCTGCTGGCACGTAGTTAGCCGTGGCTTTCTGGTTAGGTACCGTCAAGGTGCCAGCTTATTCAACTAGCACTTGTTCTTCCCTAACAACAGAGTTTTACGACCCGAAAGCCTTCATCACTCACGCGGCGTTGCTCCGTCAGACTTTCGTCCATTGCGGAAGATTCCCTACTGCTGCCTCCCGTAGGAGTCTGGGCCGTGTCTCAGTCCCAGTGTGGCCGATCACCCTCTCAGGTCGGCTACGCATCGTCGCCTTGGTGAGCCGTTACCTCACCAACTAGCTAATGCGACGCGGGTCCATCCATAAGTGACAGCCGAAGCCGCCTTTCAATTTCGAACTATGCAGTTCAAAATATTATCCGGTATTAGCCCCGGTTTCCCGGAGTTATCCCAGTCTTATGGGTAGGTTACCCACGTGTTACTCACCCGTCCGCCGCTAACTTCATAAGAGCAAGCTCTTAATCCATTCGCTCGACTTGCATGTATTAGGCACGCCGCCAGCGTTCATCCTGAGCCAGGATCAAACTCTCCAATAAAGTTAGTTTGTCTAGCATCTAAAAATAAAAATTGACGTTTCACGTTGTTTGTTTCGTTTAGTTTTCAAAGTTCAATGTCACGTTTCAGCGACTTTTATAATTTAACATTTTGACTTGAATCTGTCAACAACTTTTTTCTTTCGTTCCTGACGACGCTTATTAATTTATCATATTACTAATCGATAAGTCAACGCTTTTTTAAAAAATGCCAAAATAAATTTATCTTGGCATTATATATAGCTTAATAATCACTAATGCAGCAACACCTGGCACCCCTAATAAACTTGATACTGCAGCTGTGCCCATGTTAATTGGAATATGAAAATCGAAATATGTCCCTGCAACATTCACAATAAATAGTAACGCTATACCTAAAGTGACATGAAAGAGTGCTTTCCCTATAAAACGTATTGGTTTAGCAGAAACACCAAAAACAAGAAAAATAAAAACTAAAGAAAGAATGCCAACAATAATAATTGTAGAATTCATTTTTTCCTCCTTATGAATGACCTATACATATCCATTTGTATGGGACAAGACAAGAAAAAAGAACATCTATAACATAACTCCTACCACTTCATCTTTATAACCTTTAATCAGTAATCTTTCTTCTAAGCACTAGCAATTAGATACAACTAATTCCATTCCCATTTTTTCTTTCTCCTCTTTATATCCCAAAAATAAAGTAGCCCTATTACTCACAAATAAATCGATAAAAAGTAAAAGGTCCCGCTTTAAAAAGCAGGACCTTTTACCATTGTTCCATTTTCACAGGACGACGTTTTGCTTCTTTTAACAAGAAAAAATATTTCGCCTCTGCTATTTTTAAAGAACAAAGTACATCTTGAGACGGCTCAACACTTTGTTCAACCAGTCTCTTCTGACGTAGCCATTCATTCTTTACCTTTTCTAATAATACAATTAACTTATCGTCATACTCTTTACGCAACTTACCCTTTTTTTGAAAGAACATTTTCCCTTCTCCTCTTATATCTCTCTACGGCCTTCTAAAGCTTTCGATAGTGTTACTTCATCTGCATATTCTAAATCTCCACCAACTGGCAGACCATGTGCAATACGAGTTACTTTAATTCCTGTTGGCTTTAAGAGGCGGGATATGTACATCGCTGTGGCTTCCCCTTCAATATTAGGGTTTGTTGCTAATATCACTTCTTGTACTGTTTCATCTTGCAGTCTCTTTAATAACTGCGGGATATTAATATCCTCTGGTCCAATTCCCTCCATTGGAGAAATGGCACCACGCAAAACATGATATACACCTTGATATTCTTTCATTTTTTCCATCGCAATTACATCTTTCGGCTCTTGTACTACACAAACAACCGATTGATCCCTATGCGAATCGTCACAAATATAACAAGGATCGCGGTCAGTGATATGTCCGCACACAGAACAATACGCTAAATCTCGCTTTGCATTCACAAGTGCTTTCGCAAAACCTAGTACATCATCCTCTTTCATATCTAACACGAAGAATGCCAATCGAACCGCTGTTTTCGGTCCGATTCCTGGCAACTTCATAAAACTATCGATTAATTTTGATATCGGTTCTGGATAATGCATATATCAATATCCTCCTAGAACATTCCACCTGGTAAGTTCATGCCTTTTGTAAATTTGCCCATTGTAGAGTTTGAAAGTTCATCAACCTTTTTAAGTGCATCATTCGTTGCAGCTAATACTAAGTCTTGTAACATTTCGATATCTTCTGGATCTACAACTTCTTCTTTAATTTTCACTTCAAGAACTTGCTTATGACCATTTGCAATAACAGTAACCATTCCGCCGCCAGCTGTACCTTCAACTGTTTTTTCGCCAAGCTCTTCTTGCGCCTTCGCCATGTCTTTTTGCATCTTTTGCATTTGTTTCATCATATTATTCATATTTCCCATTCCGCCACGCATCATAATTAATTCCTCCTCATTATTATTACTCTTTTATTTCAATAAGTTCTTGCCCTACTAATTTTACAGCCTCTTCTATAAGAGGATCTTCTTTTTGTTCTGGGCTTTCTTCAGAATCCCCGCCTTCGCGTTGTAAAAAGTCTTCACGAATTTTACCCCATTCACTTTTTGGGATAGCAATCATATTTAACCTTTTACTTAACAATTCAAAAAGAGTTTGTTCCAATGTATCCATTGCTTCTCGATTTTCACTAGCCATTTTACAATGAATCTCATATTGAAATGCTAACACATAGGTATCATCCGAAGCCGCAACTGGTTCACTATTTTCTAATAAAACAGCAAATGCTACTTTGTTATGTGACTTGAGCCTTCCTAATAATTCGCCCCATACAGCTTTTAACTGTTCTAAATCTTGACGCTTCGCTTGCTTTAACACTTCATTCACACGTCCAACAGGAATTTTCATACTCCCTGTTCGTACCGGTTTTGGTGTTGCCCGCGTCTCTCTTACTTCCTGCTGCACACCAGCTGGCACGCCATTCTTTTTAACTTGCTCTAACTCTTTCTCCAACTGCTGCATCCTATTCATAATCGCTTGTAAACGATCTACGCCGTTTGCTTGCATCATAAACTGCTGACACAGTTGCACCATAACAACTTCCAAGAATATTCTTGGATGGTTTGTCCACTTCATCTCCTGTTGCCCCTTACTAAGGGTATGAATAATTTCATAGATTACTTCCGGTTGCATTTCTTCACTTAACGTACGGAATTGATCATCTACAATTACCCGTTCCAACATATGTTCTAATTGTGGTGAAGTTTGATATAAAAGCATATCACGATAGTAGTAAATGAAATCCTCCATAAAGCGAACTGGATCTTTCCCTTTACTCATCATCTCATCTATAATACGTAACGCTCTTGATACATCATTTTCACGTATACATTCTACCAGGTCACCCAAATATCGCTGAGATACAGATCCTGTTACAGCTAAAACATCTTCACTCGTCACCGTTTCATCACTATAAGAAATAGCTTGATCAATAAGACTGAGCGCATCACGCATACCACCTTCGGCGGCACGCGCTACGATTTGTAACGCTTCATCTTCTACTTGCGTACCTTCATTTGTCACGACCGTCGATAATCTCTCAACGATATCATTTACTGATATCTTTCGAAACTCAAAACGCTGACAACGCGAAATAATTGTAGCTGGAATTTTATGCGGTTCTGTTGTCGCCAGAATAAAAATAACATGTCCTGGCGGCTCTTCTAAAGTTTTCAAAAGCGCATTAAAGGCACCCATAGAAAGCATGTGAACTTCATCAATAATGTATACTTTATATCCTACAGCACTTGGAGCATATTTTACTTTATCTCTTATATCTCGAATTTCATCTACACCGTTATTTGAAGCCGCATCAATTTCTAATACATCTGAAATAGACCCTTGTGTAATTCCTAAACAAGAAGGACATTCATTACAAGGTTCAGCTACCGGGGCGTGTTCACAGTTAATTGCCTTTGCAAATACTTTTGCAATTGTCGTTTTCCCTGTTCCCCTCGGACCCGAAAACAAATAAGCATGTGAAGCTTTCTCTTGAAGAAGGGCATTTTGCAACGTTTTTGTCACGTGCTTTTGACCGACTACATCTTCGAATTTTTGCGGTCTCCATGTTCGGTATAACGCTTGGTATGACACGAAAATACGGCCTCCCTCAAAGGTTATTATCTTATTTATTATAACCCATTCTGTTTATAGATTCCAAAAGTTATTTTCCATATAAAAAACTCACCTTTATATAAAGGTGAGTTTTGTATACATATATAACTGCCGTGCACCTTCTGTCGATTACGTACCATAAGCGTTACTCAAGCAGTTAGCTCGGTTCAGGCACTCCTGCGGCACACGAGAAAACCCGCTTATTGCTGCTTCCTTCCGGACCTGACAAGGTTCACGGGGTCCCGTTGCGCAGGACCCAAACGTCAACACCACTTACTTAAGGCAGACCTTACAGCAACATAACCTCGAGAAGGGATTCAGCCTCGCTAGAGCGGATTGCGAGTATAGGGCACCGCTACCTCCCCGCTTAGCACGGCAAAGTTAAAACCAATATTCGGTTGCCTTGGATAAGGCATTATCAGTATAACTTGTTTTTTTACAAAATGCAAATACGTTAGTTACCATTACTTTTCTCTAGTTTTTTCACTTCTTTTCTTTTCTTACGAAGCTCCCTAAAAAAAATCGTTAACAACGTACCACATTCTTCTTCAAGTACACCAGGCACTACTTCACACTGATGATTAAAACGCTCATCAGTTAAAAGATTCATCAACGTACCTGCACATCCACCTTTCGGATCGCTCGCACCATATACAACCCGTTTTATACGCGATAAAACAATTCCCCCTGCACACATTGGGCAAGGTTCTAATGTTACATATAACGTTGCATCTTCTAAACGCCATGTCCCTAATTTTTTGCAAGCTTCATCAATAGCTAAGAGTTCGGCGTGAGCTATTGATCTCTGTTCAGTTTCTCTTAAGTTATGTGCGACACTAATCACTTCACCATCTAGCACAATTACAGCACCAATTGGTACCTCTTGTATCGCCTCCGCCTTCTTCGCTTCCTCTATTGCTAACTGCATAAAATATATATCTCGCTCCATAATATAGTCCTTTCACCAAAAATAAAATACACTTTTTCATTTCTTGCAGGTGGGATAACTTTTACAAATTCAATCCAACCTAAAGAAGAAAGAGAGGGAATTACATATGAAAAATACCGCCTTACTCATTATCGATATGATTAATGATTTTCAATTCTCCCACGGACACATCCTGGCACAGAAATGTGAAATTATAAAGAACCCCATTTTACAATTAAAGGACACCATGAAATCATTGGGCTATCCAATAATTTATGTCAATGATCACTATCAACTTTGGAGATCTGATATTGATCAACTTATCACCCATTGTACAAATGAGTATAGTAAAAATATTATCGAGGCCATTGCTCCGCATACTGACGATTACATTTTTATTAAACCACATTACTCTGCTTTTTATGAAACACCTTTGAATTCTTTATTAGGTTATTTAAAAATCGAAAATCTCATTTTAACAGGAATTGCCGGGAACATATGCATCCTTTTTACAGCTAATGATGCCCATATGAGAAATTATACACTTTATGTACCACGGGATTGCATCGCTTCTAATAACGAGCAAGATAATGAACATGCTTTAAAAATAATGGAAGCCACATTAAAGGCAAATATTGTACCGTCATCCCAAATAAAATTTAATTAATACATATCTATTTTCTAACTTTTTATATCAAATTAGTCCGCTCGCTCCCCTCTTGTGCTACAATAATTCTGTTTTGTGTTTTTAGTAGTCACGGTAAATCACTGATTGAAAGGAGGAAACAGCGTGACCGGAGTACCATTTATCACGGTTGAAGGACCAATTGGTGTTGGAAAAACTTCACTTGCGAAGGAACTTTCAACTCACATGCAACTCCACTTACTAAAAGAGATTGTTGATGAAAATCCTTTTTTAGGAAAATTCTACGAAGACATCGACGAATGGAGTTTTCAAACAGAGATGTTCTTTCTTTGTAATAGATACAAACAACTAGAGGATATTAACATAAAGTATTTGAATCAAAGAAAGCCTGTAGTAGCAGATTATCATATATTTAAAAATTTAATTTTTGCATCCCGTACATTAAAAGATTCTCAATATGACAAGTACATGCAAATTTATCGCATTCTTACGCAAGATATGCCTGTGCCAAATGTCATCGTTTATTTAACAGCGAGCCTAGAAACATTACAAAAACGAATTGCCATGCGCGGAAGAGAATTCGAAAAAAATATGGATCCAAATTACTTGCTACAGCTTACAAAAGATTACGAAACAGCAATGGATGCTTTCAAAAAGGACCATCCAGATATTCCAGTATTGAAATTTAATGGAGACGATATGGATTTTGTAAGAAATCATGATGATTTAAATGTCATCTTATCAGCTCTTCAAAATACTCTCTTGAAGGAGTCGAAATAACAATGAATTTAAGGCAAAAATATGATATACCAAATGATGCAGTTATCACTATTGCTGGAACAGTAGGTGTCGGTAAATCAACTATGACAACTGCATTGGCTAACGCTTTAGGTTATCGTACATCTTTTGAAAAAGTAGATTCCAACCCATATTTGGACAAGTTCTATGCTGATTTCACACGCTGGAGCTTTCACTTACAAGTGTACTTTTTAGCAGAACGATTTAAAGAACAAAAAAGAATTTTCGAATATGGTGGCGGTTTTGTTCAAGACCGTTCTATCTATGAGGACACTGGTATTTTCGCAAAAATGCATTACGAAAAGGGTACAATGACTGAAACTGATTATGAGACATACAAAGGGTTATTTGATGCTATGGTCATGACTCCTTACTTCCCTCATCCAGACTTATTAATTTACCTAGAAGGTTCTTTTGATGATATTGTCGATCGTATTCAAGAAAGAGGACGTCCCATGGAGCAGCAAACACCAATTGAATATTGGAAAGAGATGCATGGACGTTACGATAACTGGATTAATAACTTTAATTCATGCCCTGTTTTACGATTAAACATTAATGAATACGATATTTTAAAAGATGGCGATTCAATCGAACCAATCATTAAAAAAATTGGACATTTTTTAAAACAAACACGTAAACTTGTAAAATAAAAAACCCGTGCATATGCACGGGTTTTCCTATGAAATTACTTTTTCTTTTTTGTCGGAGCAATAATTTCACTCTCTGGCTTTCCAGCATTAATACGCTGACGAACAGTACTCGTACTAATATCATATGTTTCAGCAATCTCTTTAACAGTCAATTCTTTCCCATTAATTACTGCTGTTAGTAATTTCCCTGTACGTTTTGGAGTTACTTCTTTTTGCACAGCTGGTTTTTCAGCTTCTTTTGGTACCTCTACTTTTTTTGCAACCTGTTTTACATCACAAGTGCAACCACAAAGTTTACGGAATGTATCATCACTTATAATGCGCGACACATTTGCACCACTGTTTAAAATTCTATTGTTCTTACAGACAGGACATTGTACATAATATAAAGTTTTTCCATCTAAAGGAAACGTTTGTATAATAAGATCCATGTTAACTCCTTTCATATCTATGAAGATAATCATCGGAATATGAGTGTGTAATAAGGACACTATATCCTTACATCATACTTTATGATTGGTTTTAAAATAAAAACTCGTTACGTGTTGGTAACGAGTTCTCCAATCTCCACTTATATGCGCTGTTGTCAATTATATCTGGAGGAGGTAGAGGGATTCGAACCCCCGCGCGACTCTCGCCGCCTGTCGGTTTTCAAGACCGATCCCTTCAGCCAGACTTGGGTATACCTCCATATTGACATCAAATATAATATCAAAAGAAAAACAGTTAGTCAACCCTACTATAATAAATTATGAGGAAAGGGGAATTTTACTTCCCCTCTCCTTTATGACACTGCTGACAACGTCCATAATTACCAATCACTCATACCGATGAATGTTTTAACTTATTTAATAACTGTTTTTCCTCCCATATAAGGGCGAAGAACTTCTGGAATTATAATTGTACCATCTTCTTGTTGGTAGTTCTCTAAAATAGCTGCCACTGTACGTCCAATTGCAAGACCAGATCCATTTAGTGTATGAACATGTTCCGGTTTACCATTTGGCTCACGACGGAAACGGATATTCGCGCGTCTCGCTTGGAATGCCTCAAAATTACTACAAGAAGAAATTTCACGATATGTACCATAGCTTGGAATCCATACTTCAATATCGTATTTCTTCGCTGCTGTAAATCCTAAATCTCCTGTACACATGCTCATAACGCGATATGGCAACTCTAATAATTGTAACACGCGCTCTGCATCATTTGTTAATTTTTCTAACTCTTCGTAAGAATCTTCTGGTTTCACGAACTTCACAAGTTCAACTTTATTAAATTGATGTTGGCGAATTAAACCACGTGTATCACGACCAGCTGAACCTGCTTCAGAACGGAAGCATGAGCTAAACGCAGCATATCGTATCGGCAATTGCTCTTTACTCACAATCTCATCACGATGCATATTCGTTACAGGTACTTCAGCTGTTGGGATTAGGAAATAATCTTCACTTTCAATACGGAATGCATCTTCTTCAAACTTCGGAAGTTGTCCTGTTCCTGTCATACTTGCACGGTTTACCATATAAGGAGGCAATACTTCCTCATATCCATGCTCATCAGTATGAAGGTCAAGCATAAAGCTAATCAAAGCACGTTCTAATCTTGCACCAGCACCTTTGTAAAATACAAATCGGCTTCCTGTTACTTTCCCAGCACGTTCAAAATCTAAAATCCCTAAATCAGTAGCAAGGTCCCAATGTGGTTTTGGCTCATAAGTAAATTCTTTCACTTCTCCCCAAGTACGTGCTACTACGTTATCATCCTCTGTTTCACCTATTGGAGCAGATTCATGAGGGATATTTGGGATAGATAGCATTAATCTTTCTAAATCTTCTTCAACTGTACGAAGCTCATTATCAAGATCTTTTACTTTTTCCCCAACTTCACGCATTTCTAGAATTAGAGCTTCCGCATCTTTCTTTTCACGCTTTAATACTGAAATTTGTTGAGATACTTCGTTACGTTTACTTTTTAATTCTTCTGTTTGAACAAGTAGCTCTCTTCTTCTCGTATCAAGTTCTTCAAAGCGACCAAAATCCGTTAAATCTTCGCCTCTATGCTGTAATTTTGCTTTTACTTCTTCAAAATTCGTACGTAAAAATTTAATATCAAGCATTATATACTCCTCCTTTTATTTTATAAAACACAAAAAACTCCCGTCCCTATACAAAGGGACGGGAGTTAACCCGCGTTGCCACCCTAGTTGAAAGCATTACCGCTTTCCTCTCAAGTAGAAATAACGGCTCTTCACCGGGAATGTTTACTAATCAAAAGATATTCCACATTCCATTCCAGGATGGATTCACAAACTGTTTCTATCGATTTCCACCAACCATCGACTCTCTATAAGAAACAACATTTGTTACTACTTCCTATCAACACGCTTATTTTATAAAATTGTTATCATCAATTTACTATAATCTTATACAAGTTGCAAGTTACTTATACAACTTTTTTCATTTTCGCTTCTTTTACCATTTCTACAAAGTATGCTGTTACACGATGATCATCCGTTAATTCCGGATGGAAAGAAGCAGCTAAAAACGGCCCTTGCCTTACCGCTACCATTCGCTCGCCATGCGTAGAAAGTACTTCAACATCATCAGCTACATTTACAACATACGGAGCACGGATAAATACACCAACAAAGTCTTCTCCCACACCTTTCATTGAAAGTGCAGCTTCAAAACTATCTTTTTGGCGTCCGAACGCATTGCGCTCAACCGTAATATCCATAGCACCAATATGTGCTTCTTCATAGCCAATAAGTGTTTTCGCAAGAAGAATCATTCCTGCACATGTACCAAACATTGGTTTACCAGACTTCGCAAATGTACGAAGAGGCTCCATGAAAGCATACTTATCAATAAGACGGCGCATTGTTGTACTTTCACCGCCTGGTAAAATAAGACCATCAATCTCTTCAAGTTGCTCTACACGCTTTACAACAACAGCTTCTGCACCACTTGCCTCAACTGATTTTACATGCTCACGAACTGCACCTTGAAGACCTAGTACACCGATTTTCACCATTTTAAAGATCTCCTTTAATTACCATCCACGCTCTTGCATGCGTTGTTCTGGTAATAACGTTGAAATTTCGATACCTTTCATTGCATTACCTAATCCTTTAGAAAGGCTTGCAATTAGTTCGTAATCTTCATAATGAGTCGTTGCTTCAACGATTGCACGTGCAAATTTCTCTGGGTTCTCTGATTTGAAGATACCAGATCCAACAAATACACCATCAGCACCAAGTTGCATCATTAACGCTGCATCTGCTGGTGTTGCTACACCACCTGCTGCAAAGTTTACAACTGGCAGGCGACCAAGGCGTTTAATTTCAAGTAGTACTTCATAAGGAGCACCAGTATTTTTTGCATATGTCATTAACTCATCTTCACGTAGACTTGCAACTTGACGGATTTCTGCATTGACTTGGCGCATATGACGCACTGCCTCTACAATGTTTCCTGTTCCAGGTTCACCTTTTGTACGAAGCATAGCTGCACCTTCTGCAATACGACGTGCAGCTTCTCCGATATCGCGGCAACCACATACAAACGGAACTGTGTAATCACGTTTATTTAAATGGTATACTTCATCAGCAGGAGTCAATACTTCACTCTCATCGATATAGTCTACCCCTAATGATTCTAATACACGTGCTTCTACAAGGTGACCGATACGACATTTTGCCATAACCGGAATTGATACAGCACCCATAACTTCTTCAACAATTGTTGGATCTGCCATACGAGAAACGCCACCTGCTGCACGAATATCTGCAGGTACACGCTCTAATGCCATAACAGCAACTGCACCTGCCTCTTCTGCAATCCTTGCTTGCTCGGCGTTAACTACGTCCATAATAACGCCGCCTTTTTGCATTTCTGCCATTCCACGTTTTACACGTTCTGTCCCTGTTACATTTGTCATGTACAAAAACCCCCCTAGGTGAATTGCTTTCCCCCGTTAAAGAAGAAAATTAAGAATACTCTTACATTCTACCACTAACTATCTGATGCTTGTCCACTACTTTTTCATAAAGTCGGTATGAAAAATAGGAATAAGAAAAAGCTCCTACAATGAGGAGCTTTTAAAACCAACCTTTTACTGTATCAACAGCACTATTCCACATACCACTAAAGAAAGAACCAATTCCGCGCATAGAACGTGTGAACCAGCCTGCCTCTTCTACTTCAGATTTTGTTATAAGGTCTACTTGTAATGATTTTCCTGATAAAAATCCAGGATCATTACTATCTTTAGACGTTACAACCATTTGGCCAAGTGTAACTCCCTTTTTCATAGGTGCCTCTTGTCCCTTATTTCCTTCTTTAAATTCTGTTTTATAAACGTCTTTACTTCCCTTTGGCACCGGAAGTGAAACAGCTTGCTTCGTTTGAACTGCTACATCTTTATCTTTCGCATTTTCAACTCTTACTGTTTCTTTTCCTTTAACCGAAGAACCTTTTTCATACATTTTCTTCATTTCAAAGTTAGCAAAGCCATAATCATATAATTTCTTTGTCTCATCAAATCTTGCCGTGTGAGATTTTGTTTTAATAACTACAGAAATGAAACGCATACCATTTCTTTCAATCGTACCAGTGAAACAATCTCCTGCTTCTGGAGTTGATCCTGTTTTCAGACCATCTACGCCTTCGTATTCCTTAATTAACCCTTTTAACATCCAGTTCCAGTTAGGCATTTCGATCCGATCCGGAGTACCTTCACGGAATACTTTTTTTGAAATTTTTGCTATGTCTAATGTTTTAGGGAAATCTTGAATAAGACGTTGTGCTAAAATTGCTACATCTCTCGCAGACATTTTATTTTCTTCATCCGGAGTTGTCCCTTCAGGATGGTGTCCTTTTAAATCTTTGTTCGTTAAGCCCGTAGAATTTACAAACTTATAATTTTTTAATCCTAACTCTTTCGATTTATCATTCATCATTTTTACAAAGTCTACTTCTTTTCCAGCAACTGCTTCAGCTAACGCTATCGTTGCACCATTAGCAGAATAAATTGCCATTGCTTCGTATAGCTCTTTTACTGTATAAGATTCACCATTTCGTAGAGGCACGTTCGATAATGAACGATCTTGCGAAATGTTATACGCATATTCGGAAACCTTAACTTTTTGATCCCATTTTAGTTTCCCTTTCGCAATAGCCTCGTTCACTAGGTATTCACTCATCATTTTTGTCATACTAGCAATTGATAATAACTCATCTGCATTTTTTTGATATAAAATCTTCCCAGAATTCGCTTCTACTAAAATTGCCGCACCTGCTTCAATGTTTAAAGCGGCTCCTGTTTCTGCTGATGCATTGCTATATGGTACAAGCATGCTACAAGCTATTGTAAGCACTGTTACCAACGCAATGAATCTTTTGCAAAACATACCTTTCACTTTTGCTACCCCCAATATCTATGTACTCACATAACCGTTATTCTAACATAATCAAAAAAAAATAGACAGAGATATCAAATCTCTGTCTATTTGTATATAAGACATTATAATGAGTAGTTTGGAGCCTCTTTTGTAATCTGTACGTGATGAGGATGGCTTTCACGTAAACCTGCACCTGACATACGAATGAACTGCGCATTCTCACGTAAGAATTCTAAATTCTGCGCTCCGCAATATCCCATACCTGCACGTAATCCACCAACTAATTGATGAACTGTATCTGCTAAAGGTCCTTTATATGGTACGCGTCCTTCAATACCTTCAGGAACAAGTTTTTTGTTTCCTTCTTGGAAGTAACGATCTTTACTTCCTTTTTCCATCGCTCCAACAGAACCCATACCACGATATACTTTAAATTGGCGACCTTGGTAAATTTCAGTTTCTCCAGGGCTTTCAGCAACGCCAGCAAACATACTACCTAGCATAACAACGTGTGCTCCTGCTGCTAAAGCTTTAACCATATCACCAGAGTACTTAACACCGCCATCAGCAATAACTGGAATACCGTGTTTACGAGCTTCTGTTGCACAATCATAAACTGCTGTTAATTGTGGTACACCAACACCAGCTACAACACGCGTTGTACAAATAGAACCTGGTCCAATACCAACTTTAACTACGTTTGCACCAGCCTCAATTAATGCTTTCGTTGCTTCAGCTGTAGCAACATTTCCAGCGATAATATTTAGTGCTGGATATTTCGCACGAACTTCTTTTACCTTTTCAATAACACCTTTAGAATGCCCATGAGCTGTATCAAGTACAATTGCATCTACGCTAGCTTTTACTAATGCATCGATACGAAGCATAGCATCAGCCGTTACACCAACAGCTGCTCCAACTAATAAGCGTCCTTGCTTATCTTTAGCAGAGTTTGGGAATTCAATTACTTTTTCAATATCTTTTATTGTAATAAGCCCTTGTAATACACCGTTATTATCAACAAGAGGGAGCTTTTCAATTTTATACTTTTGTAGGATCTTTTCAGCTTCTTCCAGTGTAGTACCAACTGGAGCTGTAATTAACTGTTCTTTTGTCATTACGTCAGAAATTTTGATTGAGTAGTCTTGGATGAAACGCATATCACGGTTTGTAATAATACCAACTAATTTTCGCTCATCTAAATTATTTACAACTGGTACACCTGAGATACGATATTTTCCCATAAGATGTTCTGCATCATATACTTGATGTTCTGGAGTTAAGAAGAAAGGATCTGAAATAACGCCGCTTTCAGAGCGCTTTACTTTATCAACTTGCTCTGCCTGTTGTTCAATAGACATATTCTTATGAATAATTCCTAAACCGCCTTGGCGAGCCATTGCAATAGCCATGTCAGCTTCTGTTACTGTATCCATTCCTGCACTAATTAACGGGATGTTTAACTGTAAGCTTTCAGATAAAACTGTTTTAACACTTACTTCTCTTGGTAATATATCTGACCTCGCTGGTACAAGTAATACATCATCAAAAGTCAAACCTTCTTTAACAAATTTAGATTCCCACATAATTGTTCCCCCCATGATACCAGAAATTATTATTAGTAGCTTATCAATTGGTTAAAATACTGTCAAGGACGTATATATATGTTAGAATTTTTAGACAATAAAAGGAGCGTAATATATGCATCAAACACATTGTACTTGGCAGCAATTAAGTTTCTTCTTTTCATCTCAAAATGTACAACGTTATCTTGCCCGTTGTTATGAAAAATCCTCGATTCAGGATGCCGAAAAAAAAAGTTTTGAAAATTGTTATCCATTTATTTATTACTTAGAACACGGTAAAAATTATTATGAATTATATAAAACAGCACCATTTTCCATTCAGCCAATGCTGTTATTTTATGGAATGGGGCAACTTTTTAAAGCTTGTTTATTAACTATTAATCCAAACTATCCAGAATCAACAACCGTTTTAGCACATGGAGTGACAACCCGTAAACGAAAAAAACAAGGATATCAATTTTTAGAAGATGAGGTGAAAATACAGAAAAACGGACTATTTACTCACGCTGCAGAACAACTGTTTCACATGAAACACTTGGAAACAGAAAAGTTTAATATGTTAGAGCTAATGGGAAAAATCCCTGAGTTACAACATTTATTTCGCTATAGTCAAAAAGGAACAACATTATATAAAATCGATTCAACAAATAAAAATGAGCTCTCCTTTTCAGTCAACATACTAGATCGACTACATATGACTAAAGAGAGATTTTCTCGTTACATCGAAACAGCTTGTAAGCATTTATCAATACAACACGTACCTGAGAAAAATAATGAATTAAATGTGTTTTTTTCAGCACCTATTCAATCATGGAATCCTATGTATAGCACACCTTTATACTACGAGTATCTTGCTGACACTTATTATTTACCACTTACGAACGACCCTAGAAACTCTAAGCCAGTGTTGCCTGAGCTCCTTGTTCATTATTTATTGCTCTATAATTTAAGCATGATTTCGAGGTATGAAACAGATTGGTGGTATGACTTACTTGGAAGCTATGGATCTGAAGATTATCCGTTTATTTATCAATTTCTCAATATTTCTGCTCAAAAAATCCCTTACTATATTTCAGCATTTTTATTAACGGAATCCAACCTATTTCATGGGAAATAAAAAAAACACAAGTCAAAAGACTTGTGTTTTTATCTTGCTTGGCGACGTCCTACTCTCACAGGGACAAGGTCCCAACTACCATCGGCGCTAGAGAGCTTAACTTCCGTGTTCGGTATGGGAACGGGTGTGACCTCTCTGCCATCATCACCAAACTATGAAGGTATATTCCTTCAAAACTAGATAACATTTGCTTCATATTATATGGTTAAGTCCTCGATCTATTAGTATTCGTCAGCTCCACATGTCACCATGCTTCCACCTCGAACCTATCAACCTGATCATCTTTCAGGGATCTTACTAGCTTACGCTATGGGAAATCTCATCTTGAGGGGGGCTTCATGCTTAGATGCTTTCAGCACTTATCCCTTCCGCACATAGCTACCCAGCTATGCCCTTGGCAGAACAACTGGTACACCAGCGGTGCGTCCATCCCGGTCCTCTCGTACTAAGGACAGCTCCTCTCAAATTTCCTGCGCCCACGACGGATAGGGACCGAACTGTCTCACGACGTTCTGAACCCAGCTCGCGTACCGCTTTAATGGGCGAACAGCCCAACCCTTGGGACCGACTACAGCCCCAGGATGCGATGAGCCGACATCGAGGTGCCAAACCTCCCCGTCGATGTGGACTCTTGGGGGAGATAAGCCTGTTATCCCCGGGGTAGCTTTTATCCGTTGAGCGATGGCCCTTCCATGCGGAACCACCGGATCACTAAGCCCGACTTTCGTCCCTGCTCGACTTGTAGGTCTCGCAGTCAAGCTCCCTTATGCCTTTGCACTCTACGAATGATTTCCAACCATTCTGAGGGAACCTTTGGGCGCCTCCGTTACACTTTAGGAGGCGACCGCCCCAGTCAAACTGCCCACCTGACACTGTCTCCCGGGTCGATGAGACCCGTAGGTTAGAATTTCAATACAGTCAGGGCGGTATCCCACCAGCGCCTCCACCGAAGCTAGCGCTCCGGTTTCAATGGCTCCCGCCTATCCTGTACAAACTGTACCAAAATTCAATATCAGGCTACAGTAAAGCTCCACGGGGTCTTTCCGTCCTGTCGCGGGTAACCTGCATCTTCACAGGTACTATAATTTCACCGAGTCTCTGGTTGAGACAGTGCCCAAATCGTTACACCTTTCGTGCGGGTCGGAACTTACCCGACAAGGAATTTCGCTACCTTAGGACCGTTATAGTTACGGCCGCCGTTTACTGGGGCTTCAGTTCAGAGCTTCGCTTACGCTAACCCCTCTCCTTAACCTTCCAGCACCGGGCAGGTGTCAGCCCCTATACTTCGCCTTACGGCTTCGCAGAGACCTGTGTTTTTGCTAAACAGTCGCTTGGGCCTATTCACTGCGGCTTTCCGTTAAGAAAGCACCCCTTCTCCCGAAGTTACGGGGTCATTTTGCCGAGTTCCTTAACCAGAGTTCTCTCGCACACCTTAGGATTCTCTCCTCGCCTACCTGTGTCG
>NZ_CP084035.1:0-7500 GCF_025809295.1 Bacillus sp. 41-22 | reverse complement strand
GTTAAACGTTGCAAACGCATATCTAAAATCGCTTGCGCTTGTTTCTCACTTAAGCCGAAACGTTCCATTAAACCTTGTTTTGCAATATCAGCTGTTTTTGAACTACGGATTAAAGTAATAACTTCATCAAGATGATCTAAAGCAATTCGTAAGCCTTCTAAAATATGAGCACGCGCTTCTGCTTTCTCTAATTCATAAGCAGTACGTCTACGAATCACTACCTTTTGATGCTCTAAATAATAATATAGATTTTGTTTTAAATTTAAGACTTGTGGCTCTCCATTTACAAGAGACAACATATTAATACCGAAACTTGTTTGGAGTGCTGTATGTTTATATAGATTATTTAATAGTACATTGGCATTGGCATCACGACGTACTTCCATAACAATACGCATACCATTTCGATCTGATTCATCACGTAAATCTGTAATACCTTCAATTTTCTTATCACGAACTAGTTCTGCGATCTTTTCAATTAATCGCGCCTTATTAACTTGATAAGGTAGTTCTGTTACGATAATAGTTTGTTTACCATTTGCTTTCTCTTCAATTTCAACTTTAGCACGAAGTATAATAGAACCGCGACCTGTTTCGTAAGCTCTTCGAATTCCACTTCGCCCTAAGATTAAACCTGAAGTTGGGAAGTCTGGCCCAGGAATATATTCCATTAATTCCGCGATAGTGATATCAGGGTTATGACTTAATGCCAACACACCATCAATTACTTCTCCAAGTTGATGCGGTGGAATGTTTGTTGCCATACCAACCGCAATACCCGTCGTACCATTGACTAATAAGTTAGGGAAACGCGCTGGTAATACAACTGGCTCTCTTTCAGAACCATCGTAGTTATCTTGATAATCAATTGTATTCTTTGTAATATCGCGTATTAATTCCATAGAAATCTTAGACATTCTTGCTTCTGTATAACGCATTGCTGCCGCTGAATCTCCATCAACAGAACCGAAATTACCATGTCCATCAACAAGCATGTAACGTTGACTAAAATCTTGTGCCATACGTACCATTGTTTCATAAACAGCTGAATCACCGTGCGGGTGATACTTACCAATTACTTCGCCGACAATACGCGCCGACTTCTTATATGCTTTATCAGCTGTAATTCCTAAATCATTCATCGCATATAAAACCCTACGATGAACTGGTTTTAATCCATCACGAACATCTGGTAATGCACGAGACACGATAACACTCATTGCGTAATCTAAAAATGAGGTACGCATTTCATGACTAATATTAATTTCTCGAATTCGTGCTTGTTGTTGATTGTCTGACATCAACGAGCACCTCCTCTTACATTTCCGTTACACATACATTGATTTATATGTAGAAGACAGGAATACTTAGATTCCTGTCATTACTCACTTAAATATCAAGGTTTTTCACGTATTTTGCATTTTCTTGGATAAAGTTACGACGCGGCTCTACTTTATCACCCATCAAAATTTCAAATGTTTCATCCGCTTCAATTGCATCTTGAAGGGAAACTTGAAGTAACGAACGTACTTCTGGGTCCATTGTCGTCTCCCACAGCTGAGTTGGATTCATTTCCCCTAGACCTTTATAACGCTGAATCCCAGGCTTAGGTTGAGCTGGTAATTCAGCTAGTATTTTTTCAAGTTCTTTATTGTTATAAGCATATTGAATTTTTTTACCTTGTTGTACTTTAAACAACGGTGGCTGTGCGATATATATATATCCACACTCAATGATTTGACGCATATAACGATAGAAGAACGTTAATAATAGGGTACGAATATGTGCACCATCAACATCGGCATCTGTCATAATAATAACTTTATGATAGCGAGCTTTTTCAATAGCAAAATCCCCACCAATATTTGTACCAATTGCTGTAATAATTGTACGAACTTCATCATTTGATAAAATCTTATCTAAACGTGCCTTTTCAACGTTAATAATTTTACCCTTCAGTGGTAAAATCGCTTGAAAATGACGATCGCGTCCTTGTTTTGCAGATCCGCCCGCAGAGTCACCCTCCACGATATAAATTTCGCTAATTGCTGGATCTTTAGAAGAACAATCAGCTAGCTTCCCTGGTAAACTTGAAACTTCTAGAGCACTCTTTCGGCGCGTTAGTTCACGAGCCTTTTTAGCCGCTACACGTGCACGCGCTGCCATAGTCCCTTTATCTATAATTTTACGTGCAACATTAGGGTTTTCTAGTAAGAACTTTTCAAACGCCTCTGAGAATACAGACTCTGTAATCGTTCTCGCTTCACTATTTCCAAGTTTCGTCTTTGTTTGTCCTTCAAATTGTGGATTTGGATGCTTAATTGACACGATTGCTGTTAAGCCTTCACGAACATCTTCACCAGTTAAATTACTATCCGCATCTTTTAAAATATTATTTTTACGACCATAATCGTTAATTACACGTGTTAGAGCAGTCTTAAAACCTACCTCATGTGTACCGCCTTCATACGTATGAATATTATTTGTAAATGAATAAATATGATTTGTATAGCCTTCGTTATATTGAAGAGCAACCTCAACCTGAATCCCATCTTTTGAACCGTCAACATATACAGGTTCTTCATGAATCGGTTGTTTTGAACGATTTAAATGTTCAACATATGATTTAATTCCACCTTCATAATGGAATTCTTTCTTTTGCTTATGTTCACGCTTATCTTCAATTGTTAATTTAATATTACGATTTAAAAACGCCAACTCACGCATACGAGTCGCTAATGTATCAAATTCGTATTCTGTCGTCTCTGTAAAAATTTCTGAATCTGGCTTAAAGCGTGTGATCGTTCCTGTACGATCAGTTTCACCTATTACTTTTAAATCCGCAGCCGGGACCCCGCGTTCATATTTTTGATAGTGTATTTTTCCATCTCGATGTACAAATACCTCTAATTCTGTTGATAAAGCATTTACAACAGATGCACCTACACCATGCAAACCACCAGAAACTTTATAACCACCACCGCCAAATTTACCACCGGCATGGAGTACCGTCATAATAACTTCTACAGCAGGACGTCCCATTTTTTCTTGTATACCAACAGGGATACCACGACCATCATCTGTTACAACAATACTATTATCTTCTTCAATACTGACATTAATTTCATCACAATATCCTGCTAAAGCTTCATCAATACTGTTATCAACAATTTCCCACACGAGGTGATGAAGACCTTTTCCACTTGTAGAACCAATATACATACCAGGACGCTTTCGAACTGCCTCCAGTCCTTCTAACACCTGAATCTGACTTTCATCATATGCATTTTCCTGCATTTGCTTTTGTTCCATTGACACAAAGATCACCTACTTTTCCATTTAAACAGAAATTATTTTCTGTCTATTTCACAATCTACCGTGCCGTTCGTTACATGAATTGTTTTCGCTTCTTTCAATGTTTCGTGTTCAATTCCCTCGACACTCGTCGTTGTCACAAAGGTTTGTACTTTTCCTTGAATTGTATTTAGCAGATGCGATTGACGATAATCATCTAATTCTGATAACACATCATCTAGTAAAAGAATTGGATATTCCTTAACCTCTGAGTATATCAATTCAATTTCAGCCAATTTTAGGGATAGTGCGGTTGTTCGTTGTTGTCCTTGTGAACCAAAGACTTGAACATTTTTACTATTAACGAAGAATTGTAAATCATCACGATGAGGACCAAGTAAAGTTGTACCCCGAAAAATTTCACGTTGTTTCACAGATTG
This sequence comes from Bacillus sp. 41-22, assembly GCF_025809295.1. Taxonomy (NCBI): domain Bacteria; kingdom Bacillati; phylum Bacillota; class Bacilli; order Caryophanales; family Bacillaceae; genus Bacillus; species Bacillus sp. 41-22. The sequence continues at coordinate 3,766 of NZ_CP084035.1, read as the reverse complement.
AAAACTTTCATAGTATACTTCCTTTATTTTCGACAAATCCATTGATTCTGATACATCTACACTTGGTTTATAAACGATTTCTAACTCCTCTAATCCCCTGCTAATTCCGCGATGAATTGGAGCAGCCCATTCTTGTAGTAAATGCAAAAACTCAAAACGTTTTCGCAAAATTTTTGCACCATGCTCAATAAGTTGAAGTGTAAATACATCCAACATCGTTTCCTCATTTTTACTATTCCCTTGCATCTTCTTAAGTAAATGATTTCGTTGCGTGAGTACCTTTTGATATTGACTTAATTCATACAAATAGACCGGAGCTATTTGTCCAAGTTCCATATCCAAAAAGCGTCTTCGTACTTGAGGGCTTCCTTTTACAAGATTTAAATCTTCTGGGGCAAACATAACAACATTCATTTCACCAATATACTGGCTCAATTTTTGTTGTTCTAACTGATTTAACTTTGCCTTTTTACCTTTTTTTGAAATATTTAATTCTAAGGATACTGAACTATTTCGCCTTTGTAATCTACCTTTTATATTACCATAATCCTCATCCCAACGAATGAGTTCACGATCGTTCGAAGTTCTATGAGATTTCGCCATCGCCAATACATAAATAGCTTCCATCAGATTCGTTTTCCCTTGCGCATTTTCACCAATAATTACATTGACTTTATCCTCAAAGGAAAGCTCTAAATGCTCATAATTGCGATAGTTTTTTAATTGTATTTCTGTAATAAACAAAGGGATCCCCCTTTATGCCTGAACTTGGAAAGTTCCGCTTCCCGGAATTTCAACAATATCATTTGCATATAACTTTCGGCCTCTTCTATTTTCAAGTTCTTGATTCACGTATACTTCATATTCTTGTAAGAACCATTTCACAGCGCCACCTGTATCAATTACATCAGCTAACTTTAAAAATTGTCCTAGTGTAATGTATTCTGTTGAAATCTTAATAAGTTTCATAAAATCGCTCACTTTCTGAAAGTGTTCATTCTTTCATTGTACTAAATAAACTAGCATTAGGAAAGTAATACCCCACAAATCAAATAAGGGTCACTAGTACCTTTACACTAGCAACCCTTAATCCTTACTTAGTAAGTACGGACTGGTAAAATTAATTGGATAATGGAATTATCATTTACTGTGCGAATTAAAAACGGTCTCATTGCTCCAGTAAAACTAACTTTAATTTCTGTACTATCTAAAGCCTTTAATGCGTCCATCATATATTTTGCACTAAAAGATATTTTTAATTCTTCTCCATCTACATTTTCACATTGAACCTCTTCTACTACTTTTCCGATTTCTGGTGCATTCGAAGAAATCTCTAACATCTGTTGTTCTAATGTCGATAATTTAACAACGTTGTTACGACCATCTCTTGCTAACAGCGACGCACGATCAATCGCTTGTAAAAATTCTTTTGTATTTACAAATATATCAGTTTTACTTTCAGCTGGAATTAAACGCGTTGTATCTGGATAATTTCCTTCTAATAATCTTGAGAAGAATAATAAATGTTTTGTACGGAATAATACTTGATACTCCGTAATAACGATATCTACCATTTCTTCAGATTCATCTAGAATTTTACTTAATTCACTTAAGCTCTTACCAGGAATAACGACATTCGCTTGAAATTCATCGGCAATATTATACCCTTCGATTTTTGCTTTACGAAGTGCTAGTCTGTGACTATCTGTTGCAATGCAAGTTAGCTCGCTGTTATATACCTTCCAGTTTACACCTGTCAAGATCGGTCTTGTTTCAGAACTTGAAACTGCAAATACTGTTTGACGAATCATGTGCTTTAGTAAATCTGTTGGAATCTTAAATACATGATGTTCTTCGATTTGTGGTAATAACGGATATTCAGCAGCATCTAAACCATTTAAGTTGAACTCTGATTTTCCAGATTTTATTTTTGTCATAAAATGATTTTCCACAGAAATTTCGACAGTTTCTTTAGGTAATTTTTTTACGATCTCACTAAAATATTTTGCTTGTAAAATAATACTTCCTGATTGTTTAATTTCCACAATTTCTTTTCCAGCATCTTCGACTGGGATAAATGATTCGATAGAGATGTCTGCATCACTACCTGTTAAAGTAACTCCTTCTTCAGTTGCTACAACTTTAATCCCTGTAAGAATTGGAATTGTTGTACGAGAAGAAACTGCCTTCATTACATCTTGTACACTTCTTACAAGATAGTCTTTTTGTATTGTAAAACGCATAACGAAAAACCTCCGGTAAGTATAAGATTTTATTTATTTAATAAAGATAAAAAAGTAGTAGTAATAGTAATAGGGCTTGTGGATATGTGGATAACCCTGTTTAAAGATGTAAAAACAGTCTATCTACATGTGGATAGACTGTGCGTAAAATAAGCTAAGTTATTCACACTATTCAGCTACTACTATTTTAAAATATCCTTAACTTCTTCAACGTGTTTTTGTAATTGAGTATCCGTTTTTAATAGCTTCGAAATTTTTTCGTGAGCATGGATTACTGTTGTATGATCGCGGCCACCAAATTCTTCACCTATTTTTGGCAAAGATGAGTCCGTAAGTTCACGTGATAAATACATCGCAATTTGGCGAGGGAATGCAACGGATTTTGTCCGTTTTTTTGCTTTGAAATCTTCTAATTTTACTTGATAGACGCCCCCAACAGCCTTTTGAATATCAGAAATAGAAATAATTCTAGGTATAGAGTTTGGAATAATATTTTTAAGCGCTTCAGCCGCTAAATCAGCATTCATATCTTTATTAATTAAAGATGAATAAGCTACAACTCGAATAAGTGCACCCTCTAGTTCACGAATATTTGAATCGATTTGATTTGCGATATAAAGCATAACTTCATTTGGTATATCAAGACCTTCTGCTTTTGCTTTTTTACGTAAAATTGCGATTCTAGTTTCTAAATCTGGTGGCGTAATGTCCGTAATTAACCCCCATTCAAAGCGAGAACGAAGGCGATCTTCTAAAGTTGGGATTTCTTTTGGTGGTCTATCGCTTGAAATCACAATTTGTTTACTTTCTTCATGTAACGCATTAAATGTATGGAAAAACTCTTCCTGTGTTTGTTCTTTTCCAGCAAGAAATTGAATATCATCTATCAATAAGACATCTACATTACGATATTTATTACGAAAATCGACAGCTTTATTATCACGAATTGAATTAATAAATTCATTTGTAAATTTTTCAGATGATAAATATACAACTTTTGCATTTGGGTTGTGTTCAATTACATAATGCCCAATTGCGTGCATTAAATGTGTTTTTCCAAGTCCAACGCCCCCGTAAATAAAGAGCGGATTATAGGCTTTAGCTGGTGCTTCAGCTACAGCTAAAGAAGCAGCATGTGCAAAACGATTACCAGAGCCAATAACAAATGTATCAAATGTATATTTTGGGTTTAACATACTCTGTGGTAAGTGATTAGACTCATCATGTGCGTGTTTTTGCTTAACAGAAGGGAGATCTATATCCTCTTCTGCCTGACTTTGGGGAATGATAAAACGAATAGCTAGTTTTGCCCCTGTTAAATCATAAAGTGTTTCGGAGATTAGTTCCGAATAATGAGATTCTAGCCAGTCACGAGCGAATTCATTTGGAGCTGTAATAGTTAATACATCTTTTTTTAAGTTATGAGCAGTTGTTGATTTTAACCAGGTTTCATAACTTGGCTTGCTTACCTTTTTTTCTAATTCTTTTAAGGCACTATTCCATAAATCAGAGATATTTTCCAA